>CANGVU010000041.1 GCA_947457325.1 Flavobacteriales bacterium
CTGTGAAATCATCCTCAGCACCGATGGGCAATTGCAATGGCACAGCATTGCTACCCAACATATCTTTAACTTGCTTAACAACCTTCAAGAAATCTGCACCTTGGCGGTCCATCTTGTTAACGAAACCAATACGAGCAACGTTGTAGTTGTTAGCCAAACGCCAGTTGGTTTCGGATTGAGGTTCAACACCATCAACCGCAGAAAACAAGAACACCAAACCATCCAATACACGCAATGAACGGTTTACCTCAACGGTAAAGTCAACGTGACCTGGGGTATCAATGATGTTGATGTGGTATTTGTCTCCACGGTAGTTCCAGAATACGGTTGTAGCAGCAGAGGTAATTGTGATTCCTCTTTCTTGCTCCTGAACCATCCAGTCCATTGTGGCAGCACCATCATGTACTTCACCAATTTTATGGTTAACCCCAGAGTAGTAAAGAATACGCTCAGTGGTTGTGGTCTTTCCCGCATCGATGTGAGCGGCAATACCAATATTTCTTGTGAATTTAAGGTCGCGTGACATTTTTCTTTCTCTCTAAATATTAAAAACGGAAATGTGAGAATGCCTTGTTGGCTTCAGCCATACGGTGAACATCTTCTCTCTTTTTGTAAGCAGCACCTTCATTCTTGGCAGCAGCGATAATTTCACCAGCCAACTTTTCAGACATGCTTTTCTCATTGCGCTTACGAGCATAGCCAATCAACCATTTCATGGCCATTGAACTCTTGCGCTCCTCACGAATGGGTGATGGAATTTGGAAAGTAGCACCACCTACACGACGACTGCGTACCTCCACAGCTGGAGTTACGTTCTCTAGGGCGCGACGCCAAACTTCCAATCCTTCTTCTTGTGTCTTTGCAGCCACCTTCTCGATTGCATCGTAGAAAATGGTGAAAGCAACGTTTTTCTTACCTTGCAACATGATGTTGTTTACGAACTTGGTTACAACGGTATCGTTAAACCTTGGATCGGGTAATACTACAATTTTTTTCGCTTTTCTTCTTCTCATGACTTAAGCTTATTTCTTTTTACCTGCAGCCGCTGGAGCTTGACCTGGCTTAGGACGTTTTGTACCATATTTTGAACGGCGCTGACCACGACCATTCACGCCGGCTGTATCCAACGCACCGCGAACGATGTGATAACGTACACCTGGAAGATCTTTCACACGACCTCCACGAACCAACACGATGCTGTGTTCTTGCAAGTTGTGCCCTTCTCCTCCGATGTAGGCGATAATTTCAAATCCATTGGTCAAACGCACCTTAGCTACCTTTCTCAAAGCTGAGTTCGGCTTCTTAGGAGTTGTTGTATAAACCTTGGTGCATACTCCACGACGCTGTGGGCATGACGTTAACGCAGCACTCTTGCTGCGATACGTTTTGGGCTCTCGGCCCTTTCTAATCAATTGTTGAACTGTTGGCATGTTCGTTCTAAGTTCCTTTGTTTCACTGATTTCTAACGTAGTCACTCTACGCGAAATTCGGGTTGCAAATGTACATCTTTATTTCATTCTCGCAAGACCTCTTGTTGATTATTTTTTGAAATTAGTAAAATTACTTTGCAAACAACTCATTTTCAATGGAATAAAATTGAGTCGAAAATACATTTTTTTCAACATTTCAACCGGTTTTTTGCTGTTTAATGATTTTTTAATCGAGAAATTATCCACTGCTGTTTTTTGAAAACCTTGAATCCCCTTTTTTTAGGTCTACGTGCTTTTTGCTTTCACATTTTCCTCATTTTTGCAATTCATGAATGCAAGAAGAACAGATATCATCCAATTTTTAATTGGCGCCTTGATTGTGCTGGTAACGGGTTACATTTTACAATTCTCCTTTTTCAAATGGGATTTGACGGAAGAAAAACGCCACACCTTGACGACAGCAACCAAAGACATGTTGACCAATCTTGAAGACAAGGTCTTTGTCCGCTGCTATTTGCACGGAGAATTCCCGGCCAATTTTAAACGATTGGAAAACAGTATCCGCGAAAAGTTAGAAGAATTCAAAGATTACAGTGATGGAAAGGTGCAATTTGAGTTTATTGATCCTTATGCCAATCCAGATAAAAAGCGCATTGCCGATCAAGAAAAAGCGCTGGATGAAAAAGGAATCAAATTCACCCGTCTTTCTCTCAAACAAGGAGGTGCACAACAGTTTAAATTGATTTGGCCTGGTTGTATCATTGAATACCGAGGAAAGGAAACTCCAGTACAGTTGTTTAAGAGTGAATCGCCCACGTTTACTGATGAGATGATTAATGCCTCAGTCAACAATTTGGAGTATGAATTGGCCAGTCGTTTGCGCATGGCCATAAGGCCTGAAAAGCCTGCAGTGGCTATACTTGAAGGGCATCGTGAATTGGCCCCCATTCAGATGGCAGACTTCCTTACCGCTGTGGAAGAAAATTACAATTTAGCATTTGTGAAAATTGATGAAAAAATCAACGCTTTTTCTGATAAAGTGGATGGATTTGACGGCCGTAAGAATCGATTTCAAACCCTTGTCATTGCTAAGCCAGACAGCGTAATCAGTGAAAAGGATCGAGTGATCATCGATCAATTTATCATGAATGGAGGTAAAGTCCTTTGGTTGGTAGATCCTGTGAAAACAGATTTGGACAGCCTTCGGGTTAGACAAGAAACCATGGCCATTTCCAATGAAAATGGTGTATACGAACAACTATTTGAATATGGTGTTAGATTGAACAGAAACATTGTCATTGATTACCAATGTGCGCCCATTGCCTTTGATGCTGGCCCCAATGGCAATCAACGCGATATCCAGATGTTCAACTGGTATTATGCGCCGTTGATGTTTACCCAAGGACAAACACATCCGATTGTCTCTCATTTGGACCCCATAAAATTAGAGTTTGCATCCAGCCTTGATTCCGTGAATGCAGGAAAAGGCATTAAAAAAACGGTGTTGCTTAAAAGTTCTCCACTCAGCAAAGCCTGGAATACGCCCGTTCGCATCAACACCTCTATTGTCAGCTTGGAACAAAACTATTTCGAAGCCAATAAAAATGCGGGAATGCCAATGGCCATGCTGCTAGAAGGGAGCTTCCACTCTGCATACTATGATCAACTACCCAACAACATCCGACAAGACAAAAGTATTGGCTTTAAAAACAACAGCGAAAAAACGGCCATCATCGTAGTTGGAGACGGTGACATAATAAGAAATGGCTTGATGCCCGCACAGTCCGGTTATACACCATTACCATTGGGGTATGATCGTTACGCCAAGGCTGTATTATATGACAACAAGGAATTTCTCCTGAATTGCATCAATTATTTGATGGATGATCAAGCTTTAATCAGCGTCAGATCAAGAACAATCAAGTTGCGAAAGCTAGATGCAAAGAAAATTGCGCACCAGAAAACGAGCATCCAAATGGCCAACACAGCCATTCCGCTGTTATTGGCGATGGTCATGGGTATAGGTCAATATTTATGGAGAAAAAGAAAGTGGGGGAAATGAAAAACAAAAAAAATATTCTGTCCATCATCATATTGGTTGGACTGATTGGGGTTGCTATTTATTACTACAATAAAAATCAGAGCAGCAGCATTGCTGAAAATCCATTTACCCAATTTGCCATTACAGACACTAGTTCTGTAACCAAGATATTCATTGCGGACAACCAAGGCAACACTGCCCTATTGGAGCGTCCGCAACAAGGGCGTTTGTGGACGTTAAACAAACAATACAAAGCACGTGAGGATGCAGTCAAAAACCTGTTACAGGTAGTGAACAGAATCAAAGTTAGGGGGAATGTTTCATCCAAGTCTAGAGACAACATGATGAAGGTGTTGGCTTCTTCAGCCAAGAAAGTTGAATTGTATGTCAATGGAGAAAACGAGCCATCCAAAATATATTACATTGGTCCCAACACGCAAGATCACACCGGAACCATAATGCTTTTGGAAATTCCTGAAGAAGGAAAAGCTCCAGAACCATACATCTGTCATATGGAGGGATTCACTGGATTCTTAAATCCACGTTTCTTTGCTGAAGAGATGGAATGGCGTTATACTGGGATATTTGACCATCCCAAGTTAGATATTGCCAAAATTGAGGTGCTGCATAGCATTCCCGAATATTCTTTTGATGTGACATACAATGGGGGGAATCAAATTGCACTATTACACAACAAAAAGTCCATTGAAAAATTTGACTCGATCAAAGTAAAGGATTTTCTTTTGAGTTTTAAAAAGGTACATTTGGAATCTTACAGGACCTTTTTAAAACCTTCTGTTGAAGACTCTATAAGGAAAATACCTCCGGTAGTTCGCATCAATGTGTTCAACACAAAAGGAAAAAAAGAAACCGTCTCATTGTACTTGAAGAGAGGAAAAGAAGGTGGCGTTGATGCCAATGGTAACCCTACTCCATGGGATGCTGAATATTTTTGGGCCATGAACGACAGAGGCGAAATTGGATTGGCGCAGCGATATGTATTTGACCCCTTGACGATTCCCTATCAATCTTTTCTCAAGTAATCGTCTTGCGCATTAATGCCCCCATTGGTGCATGATGATTGAGCCCGCGATGGCTGCATTGAGCGACTCCGCATTTCCCAATTGCTCAATTAAGACGTAATTGTCAACCAATGCTCTTGCGTTATCACTGATGCCATGAGATTCACTACCAATGATCAATACCAAATCTTTGTTGGGTTTGCTCATGGACATTAGCTTCTGACCACTGAGGTCAGCGCCGATAATTTCCCTATTGGCTTGTTTAGATTCATGAAGAAATGTACCCGTTGCATCAGTGCAAATGTTGACATGAAAAATACTGCCCATTGTGGACTGCACCACTTTAGGGTTGTACAACTCAACACAATGAGGGGCCAACACAATTTGGGACCAACCAAACGCATCTGCACTTCTTATTAATGTACCAAGATTTCCTGGATCTTTGATGCCGTCCAAATACAACATCTTGGAGCCATTCAATATTGGTTTAAAAGTCAACTGATGCACTACAGCCAGACAGGGTGAAGCGTTATTCAGACACGAAATTTGTTGCATTTCATGCGCCTCTATCCTTTCACCGCTGAAAGTGGAACAAATTCTCTCATCTGTTGCATACAGCGCATCAAAGATGGCACCCGATGATTTGGCTTCCTGAACTAGTTTTTCTCCCTCGATAATAAACAACCCCTTCTCCTTCCGAAATTTGGATTGGTGCAAGGATCGTATATTTTTTATTTGCGCTTTTGAAATTGGCATGACGAAAGAAAAGACTTTGTACCTTCGGCAAAGGTAAATTTAGTGGTGTTGAATCTGCATAAAAAAAACATTTTTCTTCTTGTTCTGGTGATGTTCTTCATCAGTTCGTGCACCATTTTTAATAAAATCCCAGAGGGCAAAAGTTATTTTAAAGACCACAACATCATCATTCATGACGCGCCGGTGTTGGACTTTAATAGAGAGGAGTTATTGGGTTTGAGTAAAATCAGCCCCAATAGAAAACTGATTTTCTTTAGACTTAACATGAGGATACACACGTGGTTTGTACCTAATCAACCACTTGCGCGAAGCATGAAACGTGCAGAAGAAAGATGTGCCATTAAAAATGACAAACGTTTAAAGAAAGGAAAAACGCCAACTACGTGCAACAGTTTTTGGGGATGGCTGGCCTACACTGTTGGAGAACCGCCTGTTCTTTTGGATTCAACTAAGGTAGAAAAGTCAGCGCGCATCATGGAAACCCATCTAAAAAAGCAAGGTTATTTCCAAGTAAAAGTCAGACCAATTTACACACCTGGGTTATACAAGCGTTGGATACGTTGGGATAAGAACGCGTATTATGTCACTTACCACATCTACCCTGGATCGGCAACCAAAATCAACGATTTGCAATTGATGATTGACGACGATGGGATGTTACCTTATTCAAATGATATAAAAAAACAAATACAACTGAATACCGGCAGTAATTTCAATGTCAATGCTATCGATGCATCAAGAGATAGAATTACGCAATACCTCAACAATAAAGGTTATTTTGATTTCACAAAAGACTATATTGTAATCAAAGCAGATAGCTTAAATAAGAAAAATAAAATTGACTTAATCTACAACATTAAAAAATCCAATCTCATTTTAAACAATGAGACCCAATCTATCAATCACAAACAATACACCATAGATCAGATATACATTCAAACGGATTATACCCCGCTAACTTTGCAAGATAACAAAGATGACACAACCGTATTTGATGGTATTAAAATACATTACCATCAAAAAAACTATATAAAACCACGATTGCTTTCTCACAATTTAGCGATAGAATCTGGTCAGTTATACAATCGTGATAAAGTAGATCTCACCTATAAACGATTAGGCCAATTGGGACTTACACAAAACATCTATGTTGAGTTAAAACCCAAGAACAAATCTTTAACCAATGGGACATATGCGCTGGATGCGCATGTTCATCTTAATCCGTTGCCAAGGCAAAGCGTTTCCATATTGCCTAAAGTAACCAACCGATCTGGATATGCGGGAATATTTGGCAATTTGGTCTATCGACACCGCAATGTTTTTGGCGGTGCCGAAAACTTGGAAACAAAAGTTATGATGGGATTTGAAGCCTCTCAATTGTTGGGGAGCAATGGAAATGGTCAGGATAATATTCAAGAGAATATCCAAGATAACTTCCAACTAAACACCTTTGAAATAGGACCTCAAATCTCCCTAACGTTTCCTCGATTATTTCCATTCACTGTTGGCATCAGCAAAAAAAGCAGTGAACCAAAATCAACCATTCAAGCCACTTACAATTATCAAATACGCCCCGACTATGAACGCTACTTAACCCAGGTGAGTATAGATTGGAGTTTTGTTGAGAATCCTGACAAGTTGAGCAAAATCAACATTGAGTGGGCTGAATTTTCAGTTATTAAGATTGACAAATCAGCATCCTTTGAAGCCTACATTGCCAATTTCAATGATCAATTTTTGGCCAATTCCTATCAAAATCACTTTATCGCCGCTTCCAAACTTGGGTTGACCATTAATACTCAAAAATCAAATTTTCAAAAGTTTTATTATTACTACAACGGTTTACTGCTGGAGGGCGCTGGCAATGCCATGAGAGGCATATTCAACATTCTAAGCCCTCAGAGCAAAGATGAATTGGGTAGTTATGAAATTAAAGACATTCGGTTTGCCCAGTACATAAAAACCGATCATTATTTAAGACTATACTACTCCAAATACACCCGAAATTCTGTGGTACTGAGAAGTTTTGTTGGATGTGCAATCCCCTTAAAGAATTTGGAATCCATACCCTTTGAAAAAAGCTACTTTGTAGGAGGATCCAATGGCATTAGGGCTTGGCAAGCGCGCACATTGGGTGTTGGTGCATTTAGGGACACCATCAATGCCATTTCTTTTAATAACATTGGGGACATAAAACTCGAATTCAACGCTGAGTACCGTTTTAAAATCACGAAAAAATTTCAACCAGCATTCTTTCTTGATGCAGGAAATATTTGGTTGTTCAAACAAGATTTATCCAGACCAAATGCTGAATTTAAATGGGAAAGATTTTTGAGCGAAGTGGCTATTGGTGCTGGAGCAGGATTGCGTCTAGATTTTGATTTTTTCATCATCCGTTTGGATGCCGGCTTTCCCATCAGAGACCCTCAAAAAGTCATAGGAGAAAGATGGAGTTGGCAACCCAAAACCCAATACAATGCATTCCGTGAAAAATACTTTGGAATCACGGAAGACTACAAATTGAAAGGTATTTTAAACTTCGGAATTGGATTTCCTTTCTAATTCATCAACGAACCAGCATCTTTTGTCGTTTGATGAGATAAGCTGTCATGATTTCCTGAAAACCTTTAGAGTCATCTACCTCTACAAAATCGATTGAAAACTGGTTGCACTTTAATGCAATATCATTCTTCCATTTTCTCCATTTATCTTGGTACTCTGACTGCAACAAATTGGGGTTTAACTTGATGGTTTCTCCAGACTCAGGATCGATGAAAGTATGCAAACGAGA
>CANGVU010000042.1 GCA_947457325.1 Flavobacteriales bacterium
GTTGGGTTGGTGTTGTTGTTTGGTCAGACGAGTGCAGTTGCAGGATACGGAGTGGGTGTAGGTGCGGTGATCTTCATGATTTTCATGTTCTTCATCGAGTTGTTGGTAGCCTTTTTACAAGCGTATGTTTTCACTTTATTGGCAGCGTTATATTTTGGGGATGCAACCCAAGAACACCACCATGAAGAGGGACATCATTAATTAGAAAACAAATCAATAAAAACCATAAATTAACAAAAATGGAACTATTATCAGTTTTATTAGAAGCAGGAATCCAACAAGGATTAGCTGGAATCGGAGCAGGTTGTGCAGCAATTGGTGCTGGTATCGGTGTAGGCCGTATCGGTAGCTCAGCATTAGAGTCTATTGCTCGTCAACCAGAAGCAACTGGAGATTTGCGTGCCAACATGATCGTTGCTGCTGCATTGGTTGAGGGTGTTGCTCTTTTCGCAGTTATCGTTTGTTTGTTGGTAGCATTGGGATAATCCCACTGTTCTAAACATATAATTTTAATTCTCATGGAAGGATTGTTAAGTGTCTCCGTGGGCACAGTCTTTTGGGCGTCTATTGCGTTCATTGCTGTCCTTGTTATCTTGAAAAAGATGGCTTGGGGCCCTATCTTGCAAACGTTAGAAGAACGTGAGCAAGGTATCGCCAATGCTTTGAAACAAGCAGAATTGGCCAAAGAAGAGATGGCCTCGTTGAAATCAGGCAATGAGCAGTTGTTGAAGGAAGCTCGTGAAGAGCGTGACCGCATTTTGAAAGATGCCAAGGAGATTGGTGACAAGATGCGTGCTGAAGCCAAAGAAAGAGCTGCTCAAGATGGTGCAGCCATATTGGCCAACGCCCAACGTGAAATCGAGACCCAAAAGAAGGCGGCCATCCAAGAGTTGAAAAACCAGGTAGCTAGCTTGTCCATACAGATTGCTGAGCAATTGGTGAAGGATAAGTTGTCTGATGCTGAGAAGCAAAATGCGTTGAATAGCAAATTGATTGAAGAATTGAAAGCCAACTAAGATGTCTAGAATCGCATACCGATACGCCAAATCATTGTTAGACTTGTGCATTGAGCGCAAGGAAGTAGAAGCTGTGTCCAAGGACATGGCTATGCTTCATTCTACATTATTGGCCAGTCGCGATTTGGATTTGATGTTGAAGAGTCCTGTTGTAAAGGGTGATACCAAACTCAAAGTAATGGACAAAATTTTTCAATCCAACATTCATACTACTACCAATCAGTTCATTCACTTGATGACTGAAAAGGGCAGAGAGGCTTTTCTAAAGGAAATTGCGGAGTCATATGTGTCGTTGGTGCGCAAGTACAACAACGAAGTATTGGCTTATGTAACAACAGCAGAGGCCATGAATGACACAACGCGTCAGGCTATTTTGAGCAAAGCACAGTCATTGACTACTGAAACCGTTACCATACAAGAGAAAATAGACTCCGACTTGATAGGAGGATTTATTATTCGCGTTGGTGACAAGCAATTGGACGCATCCATTGCGAGCCAAATCAAACAACTTAAAAGAGATTTTTCAGAGAACGAGTACGTTTCTGAATTGTAATATTTGACAAAACAAAAATTATGGCAGAGGTTAAACCAGGCGAAATTTCAGCCATCCTAAGAGAGCAACTCGCAGGATTAAAAACCCAAGCGGATATCCAAGAAGTGGGTACCATCCTTCAAGTAGGTGATGGTATAGCACGTATCTATGGAATTTCCAACGTTCAATCAGGTGAATTGATTGAATTTGAAAACGGAGTAAAAGGCATTGCGTTGAACTTGGAAGAGGACAACGTTGGTGCTGTATTGCTAGGTCCAGCAGGTGATCTTAAGGAAGGTGCCTCTGTAAAGCGCACCCGTCGTATCGCCAGTATCCAAGCAGGAGAAGGCTTGATTGGTCGTGTGGTGAATACCTTAGGTGAGCCCATCGATGGAAAGGGACCAATCAGCGGTGAGCTTTTTGAGATGCCTTTGGAGCGTAAGGCTCCTGGAGTAATCTACCGTCAGCCAGTTAAGGAACCATTGCAAACGGGTATTAAAGCCATTGATGCGATGATTCCAATTGGTCGTGGTCAGCGTGAGTTGATTATTGGTGACCGTCAGACAGGAAAGACTACAGTTGCGATAGATACCATTATCAATCAGAAAGAATTTTACGATAAAGGTGAGCCTGTATTTTGTATTTATGTAGCTTGTGGACAAAAGGGTTCTACGGTTGCTGGTACTGTTCAGATGCTTCAGGATGCAGGTGCAATGGCCTACACGGTAGTTGTTGCTGCTACTGCTTCTGACCCCGCACCACTTCAGTTCTACGCTCCATTTGCAGGTTGTGCTATCGGAGAATATTTCCGTGATACAGGTCGTCCAGCTTTGATTGTTTATGATGATTTGTCAAAGCAAGCTGTGGCTTACCGTGAGGTGTCATTGTTGTTGCGTCGTCCACCCGGACGTGAGGCTTATCCTGGAGACGTGTTCTACTTGCATAGCCGTTTGTTAGAGCGTGCTGCAAAGGTGAACGAGACACAAAAGGTGGCTGAGATGATGAATGATTTGCCAGACAGTTTGAAATCAAAAGTGAAAGGCGGTGGTTCATTGACAGCATTGCCCATTATCGAAACTCAAGCAGGTGACGTTTCTGCCTATATCCCCACCAACGTAATTTCTATTACGGATGGTCAGATTTTCTTGGAATCCAATTTGTTCAACGCAGGTGTTCGTCCAGCCATTAACGTAGGTATCTCCGTTAGCCGTGTGGGTGGATCTGCTCAGATCAAGTCGATGAAGAAAGTATCGGGTACATTGAAATTGGATCAGGCTCAATACCGTGAGTTAGAAGCGTTTGCGAAGTTTGGATCTGATTTGGATGACGCCACCAAGTTCGTCTTGGAGAAAGGAAAGCGCAACGTAGAAATATTGAAGCAAGGACAAAACAGTCCAATGACTGTGGAGAAGCAAACCGCCATTATTTACTGTGGAACCAAAGGTTTGTTGTCTAAAGTTCCTGTTGAGAAAGTGAAGAAATTTGAAGCAGATTATTTGTTGCTTTTAGAGAACCAACACAAAGATGTATTAGAAGCCATTCGCAAAGGAAACATTGGGGATGATGTAACAGCAGTGTTGGAGAAAGTAGCCAAAGAGTTATCCGCTCAATACTAATAGAGAGATGGCGAATCTGAAGGAAATACGTACGCGAATTGTATCGGTCAATTCCACCATGCAGATTACATCTGCCATGAAGATGGTTTCTGCCGCTAAATTGAAGCGTGCTCAAGACGCCATTACCCGCATGCGACCTTACGCTGAGAAGTTGAAGGATATATTGGAGAACGCAAGTGCCAGTGTGGGTGTTGAAGGCAGTATTTTTAGTCAGCAACGTGACGCAAAGGTTGTTTGGGTGGTTGTTATTACCAGTAACCGTGGATTGTGTGGCGGATTCAACAACAATGTCATCAAAGAGGCGCGTAGAGTGGTTTCTGCCCATAAAGATACTCAGGTTAAAGTGATAGCTTTGGGCAAGAAGGGTGCTGATTTTTTCAGAAAGTCATCACATTGGGCAGAGGGTTCTATCAACGAAAATCCCAACGCTATTTTTGATCAACTGACTTTTGATCACGCATCAGCTGTAGGACAAGAATTTTTAAACGCCTTTGCTGCTGGTCAAGTGGACAAGGTAGTCATGATTTACAATCGATTTAAGAATGCGGCTGTTCAGGTGGTTACAACAGAACAGTTGTTGCCCGTTTTACCGCCACTAGCTCAAAGCAATGTTTCTGCAGACTACATTTTTGAACCAGGTAAAGAGCAAATTGTATCTGAGTTGATTCCAAGAAGTTTGAAGGTTCAATTGTACAAAGCTTTGTTGGACAGTTTTGCTGCTGAGCATGGAGCGCGTATGACAGCCATGCACAAAGCGACTGACAATGCAGGGGAATTGGTGAAAGAGTTGAAGTTGAACTATAACAAAGCTAGACAAGCAGCAATTACAGGAGAGATTTTGGAGATTGTGGCGGGGGCTGAGGCTTTGAATGGATAAAGAGTTCAGCGAAAAAGAGGAAAAAGAAGAGGACTATAAGGTCCTCTTTTTTTATTGTTAAAACAGGGACATACATTTTTTCCATTTGGTTTTTTTATATTAAACCTATATCAGGACGAGACAGCGTAACAAAACCTTTTGGTGGAAGAGGAAAGGGGTAAACAAGGTGTTGCTGGATTGGGGAATTATGGATTATTGAATTTGAAAGTATTGGACATGGCCGGAAAGTTGGTCGCTGAGCAAACAGAGGTCATAGAAGGTCAAATCTGGGAAAGTAAGTCCATGGATTTTTCCAATGGAATCTACATCGTTGAGGTTAATGGACAAAGACAACGTTGGGTGATTGCTCAATAGACATGTGTCGAATTAAAGCAAAAATGGCTACCCAAGGGTGGCCATTTTTCTTTAACGGTGGGCAAAGTGTATTTTTAACACAATCTTAGTGTTGTTTTTACACTTTTTATTATATTCGTATTAACTAAACAAAACCTATTTATTATGAACACAAATAAGATGTCCTGGATTTGGACGCTTTTATTGGCTCTCATGTTCTCGGGAGGCCTGCATGCTCAGACCATCAGTTTAATTGGTGGATTTACAGGGTGGAGTTCTGATGTCAATCTGAATACAACGGATAACATCAACTACACCTTGAACAATTACACATTTACATCATCAACGGATTTGAAGTTCCGTCAAGATGCCAGCTGGAATAACAATTGGGGAGGCACTTTTCCCTCCGGAACAGGTCAGCCAGGTGGTGGTAATATCGCAGTGCCCGCTGGTACTTACAACATCAGTTTTAATTTAAATACGTTGGCCTTTTCATTTTCAACAACGGCCACAGTCTTGAACATCGGTATCGTTGGTCAATTAACCAATTGGGGCACTGATCCTGATATTGCAATGACTTCAACAGACGGAATAAATTATTACAAGTATGATTATACTTTTCCTGCTGGCGACCTGAAATTCAGACAAGACAATGATTGGACCAATAACTGGGGGGCCTCAACTTTTCCATCAGGAACTGCTACTGCAGGAGGGGGCAACATTCCAGTAACCGCCGGAAGATATGATGTTGCTTTTAACATCAACACGTTGGCGTATTCTTTTAGTACCATGTCTGTTTCTATCATTGGAAGTGGAGCGTCAGGTTGGGGAACGGATGTTAACATGACAAGCACCAATGGAGTAAACTATACTTACAATGGAATTGTATTGACCAATGGTGAGGTGAAATTCAGAAAGACTGGAGATTGGGGAACAAGTTGGGGTGGTTCATCTTGGCCTGCGGGTGTTGCATCTAGCGGTGGATCCAATATTCCAACAACAGCGGGAACTTATAATGTGACTTTTAATCGTGTTACCGGAGCTTTTGCTTTTCAAGATCCCAATGCAGGAATTGTGACCATTAATGGAACGGCCAATAACACGGGTACTGCTATTCAAATGGTGACTACAGACAACACCAATTATTCTTTGACAGATCAACAATTGGTTACTGGAGATATTGCTTTTTTTACCAACAACACCATTTATTCAAGTTCAGGTTTTCCCAGTGGCACCGCTTTGAATGATGTTGCGGCGCAGATACCAGTGGTTGCGGGTCATTATAACGTTTCATTCAATGCATCTACATTTGCTTACAATTTTGCTTATACACCTATATCCATGATTGGAGATGGTGCTGCGGGATGGGGTACAGACGTTCAAATGACATCAACGGATGGTGGAAACAACTATACTTTGACCAATCAATTTTTATCAGCTGGTTATGTGAAATTCCGCGCCAACAGCGCATGGACTACCAGTTGGGGAAGCACTGCATGGCCATCTGGAACTGGTACTTTGGGAGGTGATAACATTCCTACATCTGCAGGAACCTATGACATTACCTTTAATCGCAATACAGGTGCTTATACGTTTACCTTGGTTGCTACCAATTATGATAACATTGGTATCATAGGTGACTTTAATGGATGGACAGCAAGTTTGCCTTTGGTAACACCTGATGGAAATACCTACACTTTGACAGATCAATTTTTGTGGGGTTCATCCAAATTCAGATTGAATGATGCTTGGGATACAAATTGGGGAGGCTCTACTTTTCCTGCCGGAGATGCCGTATTGAACGGAGATAATCTTCCAACATCTCAAGGTTATTACAACATTACTTTTGTTAACAATACCACACCCAAGACTTATAGCTTTGTTCAATCTACTGTTTCTATTATTGGCACAGCAGCCTCTGGTTGGGATACAGATGTTCCTATGTTGTCAACGGACGGTGGAGTTACATTTACTTTGGATAACTATACTTTGAATAACGGCGCGCTTAAATTCCGAGTAAACAATTCTTGGGTATTGAATTATGGTGGTGTTTTTGGTCTTGCTGGGGTTGCTGTGCCTAATGGTGACAATTTTAATATCCCTGCTGGTAGCTACAATATTACTTTTGATCGTGCAACGACAGTTTTTACTTTCTCACAAAACACCTATTACTTGGATGCTGATGGTGATGGTTATGGAAATGAATTTTCTTCCATTTTAGCGGCTGTCCAACCTGCTGGTTATGTCACAAATCCATGGGATTGTAATGACAATACAGCATCTATTCAACCAGATGTCTCTGAGGTATGTAACGGACAAGATGACGATTGCAATGATTTGGTGGATGAAGGATTCGCAACTAGTAATTACTATGCCGATTTGGATGGTGACGGATATGGATCAGGTGACGCAACAAGTGCTTGTCAGTCTCCTGGAGCAGGTTATGTGACCAATGTTTTGGATTGTGATGATGAGAATGATAACATCAATCCAGAAGGCGAAGAAGTATGCGGAAATGGAATTGATGACGATTGTTTGAATGGTGATTTGGTTTGTCCAGTTGTTGGTCCTGCTTATGCTGTATCGGTTGCCAACATTGGTCAATTTGGAACAGGTGTTCAAAATACCACTTCGGTAAACTTGATTACGGCTGGTGACTCTCCTCAAAATACTGGAGTGGGTAATGACCGCTGGTACAGCTTCACTGCTGCTGCCAATGCTATTCGCATTGCTTTAAATGGATCAACTCAAGTTGCTGATGACAATGAAATTTCTATCTACGAAGGTCCAGCGGCTGTTGGTGCTATGATTCCTTTGGTTCAAGAGAATGATGTACATCCAGGTGCACAAGGTCTGGCTGCTGATGGAGGAAGTGAAACTTTGTTGTATGATGGTCTGACTCCTGGTCAGCCTTACTTTATTTGCATCAGAAACACCAACGCAACGCCTGGAATCAATACTATGGTTGTTTCCTATTTGAATGCAAGTCAGTCTGATATTGGTGCTTATACCGGCTTTACCAATAACTTCACATCAACATGTCAAAACTTCAAAGTGAAGTTCCGTGCCAATGCTACGGGTTACACCATTAAGCGTTGGGCAAGCAGCAATGCATCTGGTACTCCGGCTTGGCAGTATTCAATTCCTAACTCAGGAACTTCAGTGGCTTCAACCATTTGTCAATTGGGCAGAATCGCACCAGCCAATTTGGGTGCAAGTTCAGCCACTGTTTATGTTACGGTTGATGTAAATTACAACTTGAAAGATGCGTTTGGTAATTCAGTACCCATGACAGCCAATGGAACAGTGGTATCATCTTTCACCATGAGTCCAGAACAAGCATTGATTGTTCGTTCTTCCGATGCATGTCCTACCTATAAGAGCCCAACTACCGGAACAGTTGCTACCAATCGTTCAGTTTGTGGTTCGTCTCAGTATCAATGGGAGTTTACACAATTGACACCTATTTCGGGATTGCCCATTTTAGAGAATGGACCAGTAGGCGGATCTAGAAATTTAGCATTGTCATTGGTTGATGGTATTGCAAATGGACAGACCTATGATGTAAAGATTCGCTCAGTTCATGCAGATGCTTCACAATCGTCTTTCAGTACAAACAGTTGTGTAAGAACATTTGGAGCCGCTGGTATGCCAACCCTAGAAAAC
>CANGVU010000043.1 GCA_947457325.1 Flavobacteriales bacterium
CGCCCAATTTGATGATTTCCGAACCAATCAGGTTCTCCGCCATTTCTGCTACTTTGTATTTTGTAGCAACGTTGATTTCACTCACAAAAGTTGTATTATAAGGTTCCTACCATTTTCTTGGGATCTACCCACTCGTTGTATTCTTCCTCGGTCACGTATCCCAATCGCAATGCTTCATGTTTCAAAGTAGTGCCGTTCTTGTGCGCGGTCTTGGCTATTTCCGCTGCTTTGTAATATCCAATCTTGGTATTCAATGCAGTGACCAACATCAATGATCCATTGACCAACTCATCGATGCGGGTGTAGTTCGGCTCGATACCCACTGCACAATGCTCATCAAAGGAAACGCAAGCATCTCCAATCAACTCTGCACTTTGCAAGAAGTTGGCGGCCATCACGGGTTTGAACACGTTCAACTCATAATGTCCTTGTGTTCCGCCAATGGTTATGGCTACGTCGTTGCCCATCACTTGTGCACATACCATGGTCAAAGCTTCGCATTGTGTTGGATTCACTTTACCGGGCATGATGCTCGATCCTGGTTCGTTTTCTGGAATAAAAATTTCACCAATTCCACTGCGTGGTCCTGAGGCCATCATGCGGATATCATTGGCAATTTTGTTCAATGATACAGCCAACATTTTCAATGCTCCGTGCGCCTCTACCACGCCGTCGTGTGCTGCCAATGCTTCGAATTTGTTGGGTGCTGTTACAAAAGGTAGGTTGCTGAACTCAGCAATCTTTTGCGCTACCAATTCAGAATATCCTTTTGGTGTATTGATTCCAGTTCCTACGGCTGTTCCGCCCAAAGCCAATTCAGACAAATGGGCCAATGTGTTTCCAGTAGCTCTTAGTCCATGATTCAATTGTGCCACATATCCACTCAATTCTTGTCCCAAGGTAACGGGTGTCGCATCCATCAAATGGGTACGACCAATCTTGACCACTTCCATGAAGTCAGCACTCTTCTTTTGCAAAGTATTGCGCAATTGTTCTACACCAGGAATGGTTTTGGTCACCACCATTTTGTAGCAAGCAATGTGCATCGCTGTTGGATAAGTATCGTTAGAGCTTTGGCTCTTGTTCACATCGTCGTTGGGATTCAATAACATATCTCCTTCTCCCAATTTTCCGCCCAAAAGAACATGTGCACGATTGGCAATGACTTCATTCACGTTCATGTTGCTTTGGGTACCTGATCCGGTTTGCCAAATGACCAATGGAAATTGATCGTCCAATTGTCCGGCAATGATCTCATCACAAACTTTGGAAATGATGTCACGCTTTTCTTCAGACAAAACCCCCAATGCGCAATTGGCGTGGGCTGCGGCCTTTTTCAAAATACCAAAAGCATAAATGATTTCTTTGGGCATGCTTGCTGCTGGTCCAATCTTGAAATTGTTGCGGCTGCGTTCAGTTTGGGCTCCCCAATACACATGGGCTGGAACCTTAACTTCCCCCATGGTGTCTTTTTCGATACGATATTCCATGTTGTTTTTTATTGCAATTTGTTTTTATTCTACTCCTTTGCCTTGCTGCATTAGGAAGGACTTTAAAAATTCACCGATATCTCCATCCATTACCCCATCCACGTCACTGGTCTCATGTCCTGTGCGCACGTCTTTGACCAATTTGTATGGCTGCATGACGTAGTTGCGGATTTGTGATCCCCATTCGATTTTCTTTTTCTCTGCTTCAATCTCATCACGGGCTGACATGCGCTTGGCCAATTCCATTTCATACAATTGCGATTTCAACAATTGCATGGCCTTCTCTTTGTTCTGAAGCTGCGAGCGGGTTTCGGTGTTGTCGATGATGATGCCGGTGGGTTTGTGTCGCAAACGAACCCCTGTCTCCACCTTGTTTACGTTTTGTCCTCCAGCACCGCCTGAACGGAAAGTGTCCCAGGTGATATCCGCAGGATTGATGTCGATTTCAATCGAATCATCCACCAATGGATAGACATAAACAGAAACAAATGAGGTATGTCTCTTGGCGTTGGAGTCAAACGGAGAAATGCGCACCAAGCGGTGAACGCCATTTTCGCCTTTCAACATGCCAAAAGCAAACTCACCGTTGAATTCCAGAGTACATTGTTTGACACCTGCCACATCGCCCTCTTGCATATCGAGCTCCTTGACATTGTATCCACTTTTTTGTCCCCACATCAAGTACATGCGCATGAGCATTCCTGCCCAATCGCAACTTTCTGTTCCTCCAGCACCGGCGGTGATTTGCATGACCGCGCTCAAACCGTCTTCCTCAGCGGAAAGCATGTTTTTGAATTCTAAATCTTCGATTGTTTTTTCGGCGGTGGCATAAGCAGCGTTTAGCTCCTCTTCTGTTGCGGCGTCTTCTTTGAAAAAATCGAACAATACTTCGAGGTCGTCTGCCCCAGCCGCGCATTGGCGATGGGCCTCTACCCACATTTTGCGGGTTCTGATTTGACGCATGATGGACTCTGCTTTTTTTGGATCATTCCAAAAACCAGGGTCCTGCGTTAGTTTTTCGTCTTCTTGAATTTGGAGTTTCTTAGTCTCCACGTCAAAGGTACCTCCCGAGCGCAAACGCGCGCTCCTTCAGCCCATTGATTGCGTCTACTGTTACAGTCATATTTGGGTGAAAAAAAGTTCGGCGCAAAGATACTCCTTTATGCTGTGTTTTTTTTAGGATTGATAAAGTATTGATGAAATATCCAGATCGGTTATTTTGAAGCAAGCTCTACCCAATCACCGTGCTCCCGTATCAAAGCAATCAACTCATCGACAGCTTCTTCCTCGGGTACATTTTTCTTGACCACTGTTTTTTCCTTGTACAAGGTGATTTTTCCCGGTCCAGTGCCCACGTATCCATAGTCCGCATCCGCCATTTCGCCTGGTCCATTCACGATGCATCCCATTATGCCAATCTTAATGCCTTTCAAATGTGAAGTGCGCGAACGAATCTTGGCTGTGGTTTCTTGTAAGTCAAAAAGTGTCCTTCCACAAGATGGGCAGGAAATGTATTCTGTTTTGGAGATGCGTGTTCTGGTGGCTTGCAATATTCCGAATGCGGTTGAATTGACGCGTTGCAATGCTATGTTTGGGGCTGTCAACATCAAGCCATCTCCCAAACCGTCGATGAATAATGCTCCTTGATCTACCGCACTGTTCAACATAAAGACGTCTTCAGAATCGGTAGTGTATTGGGTATGAACAATAATAGGTGTTTTGCAGTTGGCTGCCATCAATTGCAGATAGGTCGATCTCAAATCCATCACCTGCAAGGGATGAATGGAAGAAAGCAAAATGACCGCGGTTGGGTCTTTCTGGATTTCATCCACTATACCATCCGTCAATTCTTGGGTTTGAACTTGGATGAAGTTGATTTCATCATGCTTTTTCGCGCTCGCCAAATATTGCTCTATAGACCAACAAGGATAGGTGCGAATGGCGGTTGTATTTTTTAACCAATTGGCTCCATTCTGGATGATGCCCAAAGTTCCGGGAATGTCAAAATGAATGCTTTGATCGCCAATGAAAATATAGTCGCAAGCCAGGTCACTCAGGTTCCATTTGTCCATCGGCACACTGTACTGATAGCCAGCTCCAAAAAAGCTGGAAGGATTGATTTCATTGCGATTACTGAGGTTCATGATGACCACAGGTGCATGTTTTCCTCCGATGTTATTGATCTCGGAAGTTTCTCTTCTTTGGTAAGAGAACGGATTGATGTTGTACTCCCTTCTTGTTGTTTCTGAATACAACGCTCTGTCGTGATAGCGATCGGCCAAAATCTTGGCAACTGGTATTTCAAATTCAGGCGCCTCGGTCAAAGAAACGCGAATGGTATCTCCAATGCCATCTTCTAACAAAGTACCAATTCCTACAGCCGATTTGATTCGGCCATCTTCCCCATCACCTGCTTCCGTTACCCCCAAGTGAAGCGGGTAGTTCATGCCTTCATCCATCATGGTTTTCATGAGCAGACGATAAGCTTGAACCATGACCAATGTGTTGGAGGCTTTCATGGAGATGACAATCTCATGAAAGTCATTTTTTCTACAAATGCGCAAGAATTCCATGGCGCTTTCCACCATTCCTTCAGGGGTATCTCCATACCTGCTGAGGATGCGATCACTGAGTGAACCATGGTTGGTTCCGATGCGCATGGCGGTGCCGTGTTCCTTGCAAATGAGAACAAGCGGAGTAAAACGCTCTTCGATGCGCTCTAGCTCCGCTTGATAAGTTTCGTCGGTATAGTCAATCTCTTCAAACTTCTTCTTGTCCGCGTAGTTTCCGGGATTCACACGCACTTTTTCAATCAACTTGGCTGCAATTTCAGCCGCATTGGGTGTAAAGTGGATGTCGGCAACCAAAGGTGTTTTGTATCCTTTGTCAACCAACATTTTTTTGATGTTGGCTAGGTTCTCAGCCTCGTTTTTGCTAGGGGCAGTAATGCGAACCAATTCGCATCCAGCATCAATCATTCTTATGCTTTCCGCAACAGTACCTTCCGTGTCCATGGTGTCCACAGTGGTCATGCTTTGCAAACGAATGGGGTTTTCACCGCCGATGCCAATAGAGCCTACCTTGACGGCGCGAGAAGGAAAGCGTTTGTATTGAAAAAGATCGACGCAGTACATTATTTGTTCGCGTTGTATTTTTCGCCAACAATGCTCCAGTTGATTACATTGAAAAAGGCGTTGATGTAATCAGGGCGACGGTTTTGGTAATGCAAGTAGTAAGCGTGTTCCCAAACATCGATTCCAAGGATGGGGAAACCACCGCAAGAACCGGGCATCAATGGATTGTCTTGATTGGGCGTAGAACATACCTCAACCTTTCCACCCTTGTGCACACACAACCATGCCCAGCCAGAACCAAAGCGAGTGGTGGCTGCTTTTGCAAATGCATCCTTGAAAGCTTCGTAAGAACCAAAGGCTTCATTGATGGCATTGGCCAAATCTCCTTCTGGTGCATTGGCACCTCCTGGAGTCATGATTTCCCAGAATAAGTTGTGGTTATAAAAACCACCACCGTTGTTGCGAATGGCTGGAGTATCAAAGCCAGAAGTCATCAAGTCTTCGATGGTTTGTCCTGCCAAAGGAGAGTTTTCCAAGGCAGCGTTCAAATTGTTGGTGTATGCCGCATGGTGCTTGCTGTGGTGGATTTCCATGGTGCGCGCATCAATGTGTGGTTCCAAAGCGCCATAGGCATAAGGAAGGGGGGCTAATTCAAACTTCATATGGTTATTTTTTTGCGAAAATAGTTTACATGAGAATAAGAAGACCAAAAGCAATGAAAACATTGCGGGATGTGTGTATAATTTAATTCTCATACCCTCAAAAAAAATTAGTCAAGAAATTGTTCACACCATGCATAAAAATGCCTATTCCTTTCGGATATTTGCATACGAGGCAAACTGCCTCTCACCTAACAAGAAATATTATTACACCAAATGGGATTGTTTAGCTTCCTGACTCAGGAAATCGCCATTGACTTGGGCACGGCCAACACCATCATTATCATGAATGATAAGGTTGTGGTAGATGAGCCATCGATTATCGCCAGAGACCGTACCACCGGAAAGACTGTGGCTGTGGGGCGTCAAGCGCAACAGATGCACGGAAAGACCCATGAGAATATCAAGACCATTAGACCTTTGAAGGATGGTGTAATTGCTGACTTCCACGCTGCAGAAGACATGATCAAGGGGATGATCAAGATGATCAACCGTGGTCGCAACTTGTTTCAACCTTCATTGCGCATGGTGATTTGTATCCCTTCTGGCATCACTGAGGTGGAGAAGCGCGCGGTTAAAGACAGCGCTGAGCATGCTGGAGCCAAGGAGGTCTACTTGATTCACGAGCCAATGGCAGCGGCCATCGGTATTGGTATTGATGTGGAAGAACCAATGGGAAACATGGTCATCGACATAGGTGGCGGTACTTCAGAAATTGCTGTCATTGCTTTGGGTGGTATTGTTACCGATAAAAACATCCGTGTCGCTGGTGATGAACTGACACAAGACATAGAAGATTACATGCGCCGTCAGCACAACCTCCAAGTAGGAGAGCGCACGGCCGAGCAGATAAAAATTGAAGTGGGTGCTGCACTCCCTGAGCTGGAGAACCCACCAGCGGATTACAGCGTGCGCGGAAGAGACATGCTCTCAGGTATTCCAAAAGAAATCAAGGTGAGTTACTCCGAGATTGCAGGTGCATTGGACAACAGCATTTGTAAAATCGAAGAGGCTATCATGTCTTGCTTGGACAATACACCTCCTGAATTGTCTGCAGACATTTACAAGACCGGAATTTATTTGGCCGGTGGTGGTGGATTGTTGAGAGGTTTGGACAAACGCATTCAAGATAAGACCAAATTGCCTGTGCACGTAGCGGATGATCCATTGCGCGCAGTGGCCAGAGGTACGGGAATCGCCCTGAAAAACATCAACCGTTTCCAATTCTTGATGAGAGAATAATTTGCGTTTTAGGGAATGAAGAACATTATTGAGTTACTAAAGCGGCATTTTGTCTTTGTTCTTTTTTTAATCCTCTTTGTTTTTTCATTGGTGGTTTTGTTTTCAAGCAATCGATACCACAATGCTTCTTTCTTCTCTCAGAGTTCTGATTGGGTTGGAAAAATTTACGATTGGCGTGATCAGTTGCAACGCTATTTGCGTCTGAAGGAAATCAACGACCAATTGGCTTTGGAGAATGCCAATCTTCGTTCTCAATTGCCAGAAAATTATTTCTTTATCGATACCACTAAACATGACGTTCAAGATAGCATTCGTAAGCAACGCTATTTTTTCCGTTCAGCCAAGGTGAGCAATGCGTCTGTTAACAGAGAAAGCAATTACTTGACATTGGATCGAGGACGATTGGGTGGTATTTTACCCAACATGGGTGTCATCACCAACGGTAGTGTTGTGGGAGTTGTCTCCAGTGTGAGCGATCATTTTTCTGTGGTACTTCCCATATTGAATCCCAAATTTCAAGAGAGCGTGAAGATGAAGGGTAGTGGCGACTTTGGATTGATTGCATGGCCTCCCGGTTCAGACCCTGCCTACGCTGATGTCAAAGACATTCCCAAACATGTGCAGGTGAGCATTGGAGATACCGTTCTTACAACAGGTTATGGCTCTCACTTCCCTGCGGATCTTTTCATTGGGTATGTGAGCGAATTGAATGACCAACCCGAAGAAAATTTTCACCGTATTAAAATACAACTCGCCACGGACTTCAGAAAATTAAGTCATGTTCAAGTGGTGAGTGATATTCTAAAACAAGAACAAGATTCATTATTAATTCAACAACAACAACGCGATGGGGTCGAAGACAATAACTAGTTTCTTGCGCATATTTTTTCTGCTTTTCTTGCAAGCCTTAGTGGTTTCTCGATTGCAGCTGTTGGATGGATTTGTTTTGCCTTGGGTATATATTTTTGGAATATTGATGTTGCCTTTTGATACACCCAAGTGGTTGGTTTTGATCTTGGCTTTTGTCACTGGTTATTTCATGGACCTTTTTACGGGACCCATGGGCATGCACATGACAGCTTGTGTGGCATTGGGATGGTTGCAACCCATGGTTCAACGCCTCATGTCTCCCCGAGAGGGTTACGATGCCATTCAAGAACCCACTATTCAAAAAATGGGATTGAGTTGGTATTTGACTTATGCTGGAATCTTGACTTTTTGTCATCACTTTATTTTGTTCTACGCAGAGACTTTGCGCATTACGCCATTTTGGTATCAAATTGGGCATATCATATTCAGTGCTATCGGAACCTTGATGCTTTTGGTCGTGGGTCAATATTTGATTTTTAATAAGAAGGTTAAAAATTAATGGAGGGCAGAAGATATACTTTGATAGTCATTGTGATGACCATCGCAGTTATTTATCTGCTGAGGATTTTTGGTTTACAGGTTGTTTCGCAATATTGGAAAGACAGAGGAACTGCCTTGACTGAGAAGGAAGTGGTAGTTTATCCTTCAAGGGGTGTTA
>CANGVU010000044.1 GCA_947457325.1 Flavobacteriales bacterium
CAAGAAGGTTTAACCATGGTCATGGACAAAGGGCTTTCCATCAGACAAGCTGAAGACCTCATCAATTCCTCAGGAGATTATGTGGATTTGGTAAAATTAGGATTTGGCACATCTGCATTCAGTAACTCATTGAAAGAAAAAATCAAGCTTTACCATGATGCTGGAATGAAAGTTTATTTGGGAGGAACATTGTTTGAAGCTTTTGTAGTAAGAAACAAAATTGACGCATACAAAAAGTATGTAAGTGATTTGAATCTAACAACACTTGAAGTTTCCGATGGATCTATCAACATAGCGCATGACATCAAGTGCGGCTGGATTGCAGATTTGGCCAAAGACTTCACCGTCCTTTCTGAAGTGGGATCCAAAGAAGAAGGAATTTTAATTTCCCCAAGCAAATGGATTAAAATGATGCAAACGGAATTACAGGCTGGAAGTTGGAAAGTAATTGCGGAAGCAAGAGAGAGTGGTACCGTTGGAATTTACCGACCCAATGGACAAGCTCACGTAATGCTCATCAACCGCATCTTGCAAAAAGTAAAAATGGAAAACATCATTTGGGAAGCCCCTAAAAAAGCCCAACAAGTGTATTTCATCCAGCACATGGGAGCCAATGTTAACCTTGGCAACATCGCAGAAAATGAAGTAATTCCTTTGGAATGCTTAAGAACAGGACTGAGAGGAGACACATTCTTCCAATTTCTACCAGAAGAGATTGTAACCAAAATGAAACAATAATACCATGCATATTTCAGCGCAAACATATAAGCAATGGTTGGATGAAGGTAAGCCTCACCAACTGATTGACATTCGCGAACAATATGAAATAGAAAGTTGCACTTTGAATGGACAGCCCATTGCTATGGCAGATATCTTGGATCAATTGAATGAAATTCAATCAGGAGATGTTGTCATTCATTGCAACAGTGGAAAAAGAAGTGATGCCGTGGTTTTTGCTTTGCGTCAAAAACTTCAGCGCAACAACATTCACTCTTTGGAGGGCGGAATTCAAAACTTTGTCGGATTATACTTACCAGAACAAAACTGCGCATCATGAGTGAATTATTGGATATCTTATTGCACATCAATGACCACTTGGATGCTTGGCTTCAATTATACGGTAGTTCGTTGTACTTCATTTTGTTCATGATCATCTTTGTAGAGACCGGTTTGGTAATTATGCCCTTCTTACCTGGAGATTCATTGCTGTTTGCTGTAGGTGCCATATGTGCTAGAATGGCCGATGACCCCAACCCTGCCATTACGCTATTTCCATTGATTGCTCTGCTTTCCATTGCCGCAATTGCTGGAGATCACAGCAACTATTTCATTGGAAAATATGCCGGTGCCAAAGTGATAAGATGGAAAATTGGTGGAAAGTCATTGGTAAAGGAAAGTTATATAGAAAAAACACAAGCCTTCTTTGATCAGTATGGAACCAAAGCCATCGTTTTGGCTCGTTTTGTACCAATAGTAAGAACCTTTACTCCATTTGTAGCAGGAGTAGGCAACATGGATTTCAAGAAAAAATTCATGCCCTATGATATCATGGGTGGGATACTTTGGATTTCCTCAATGACCATAGCTGGCTATATTCTAGGTTCACATGCATGGGTGAAAGATCACTTTGAGGCCGTTGTACTCATCATTGTTTTCCTATCCATATTGCCCATGATTTTGGCCTACATCAAACATTTGATGAGGAAATCAAAATGATTTTGAAATTTGGCTTGTTGGGGAAATCGCTGGATCACAGCTTTTCACCTGAATACTTTCTCCATAAATTTCAATCCCTACAAGTTCCTCATAGCTATGAAAAGATAGAGTTAGATGACCTAAAGGACATCAGAAATATCATACAACAAAAATCGTTGAATGGTTTCAATGTCACCATTCCATACAAGGAGGACATCATTCCATATTTGGATGAACTCACTACTGAGGCCCAGGCTGTAGGCGCTGTCAATTGTGTTGTCATTGAAAACAACCATTGGATTGGACACAACACAGACATCGGAGGTTTTGAAAAAAGCATATTGCCTTTTTTAGAAAACCACTACCCTAGGGCATTGATTGTAGGCACTGGAGGAGCATCCAAGGCCATTGCCTATGTTCTAGAAAGCAAGGGAATTAATGTTTTTTATTTAACCCGAACCCCCCATCAAAAGAACCACTTGGGCTACAAAGACATCGACATTAATAGCATGGTTCATTTTCCATTAATCGTGCAATGCTCACCACTTGGAACATGGCCTGACATAAATGCCTTACCAGACCTTCCTTACGATGGATTAACGCCTCAACATTACCTTTTTGATTTGATTTACAATCCTGCAGAAACAGCTTTTTTAAAGAAGGGAATTGAAAAAGGAAGCCAAGTACAAAATGGCCAGCGCATGTTAGAGATTCAAGCCGATTTATCTTGGGATTTTTGGAAACAAAAGTTGACTTAATTTTACCTAAAATTTTTTCTATTGTTTGCAAGCATCACCAATAAAATCAAAGAGTTAAAACTGGGGCAAAGTGCACTACTTGCTGGATCAGCGGGCATAGGTCAAGCCATATCTTATTTGTTCATGCCCATTTTGTCAAGGGTATTTACTACAGAGGACTATTCGGTTTTTTCACTTTTCTATGCTTGGATTGTCCCACTTGCTGTTTTCTCAACGTTTAGAATAGAGTTTGCCATTCCGCATCAACACAGCACAGAAAAAAGATTTAAAACTGCTTTCACAGCAATTAAGAGTTCTGTCATCATCACTCTTTTTATTTCACTCCTTGCTTTCTTGGGATGGACTACCGGATGGGTTCAAAATTCCAGTATTTTAATGTGGATTCCATTGGGCGTATTATCTGTCAGCATTCCACAAATTTTGTACTTCCTGAGCACCAGAGAAAATCAGTACCGCAAAAGTGGATTGTACAGAATCATCAATAATCTAGTTCTGCAATCAGCCTCTGCTATTCTTGGTTGGATGCTGTGGGGAAGTACAGGATTGATCGTTGGAATGCTCATTGGTCAATTGGCAGGGGCCCTAACTTTGATTGTAGGAAATGGAAAGAGTCTTTACCTCCATGCTGAAAAAGAAAATTGGATTGACTCATTAAAAGAATTCAAGTCCTATATCTTTTATAGCACGCCGCAAGGATTAATAGAAACATTACAATTGAGTGGAACCATCTTCATCATTTACGCGCTTTTTGATGAGCCCTATCCGGGACTATTCTATCTCTGTTGGCGCATCCTACAATCCCCCATCACTCTCATTAGCAATACCATTTTTGTTGTACATTATAACAATGCTTCTCAGCTGCATAGTCAACAAAAAGACTACCAATGGTTGATTACAAAAACGGCTAAATTACTTTTTATAGCTGGTGGTTGTATTGGGGCCGTTTTGTTCCTTTTTGGGCCTCCATTGTTTGCTTTTTTCTTAGGAGAGCCTTGGAGAGAGGCCGGTGAAATTGCCAGAATACTATCCCCTTGGTTTGTTTTTCAATTTGCAGTAACACCATTTTCCTTTGTTGCCATTTTGGAAAACAAACAGAAAACAGCGTTCTTCATATCCTTAATAGACATTATGCTCAAAGGAATCAGTCTAGTGATAGGAAGCTTTTTTCAATCTATTAGCATTGGACTGGTCCTGTACTCTGCAAGTGGCACTTTGATTCTGTTATTCACCTACTTCTGGTATTTAAAACAATCAAAAAAGGACTTTTAATAAGCTTTTAAAAGTAACCTCAAGGTCTATCTGTCGTTTACTAATTTAACAGCACAGAAAACCAACTCTTTGAATACACTTATCCTAATATCCCTATCCTTGCTGTCCATTGTCATATGGAAAATGCAACATCATATATGGCGGAAAAGCCCCAACATTGTTTTCCCCATTTTCATAGGTATTTTTTACTATTGGTCATTGGCCGGGTCATGGCTATTTGTATTTGATCAAACTACGCATCTTGGTGAGAAAATTGGAATACACTACCACTATTTACTGGAAAAAATGTTCATGGTTCATTTGGACATTGACTATCTCATCAGCGTTTGGATCATTGGGGGATTCATTATTTGTCTTCAAGTAGTTCTGCTATTCCTTATCGCAAAAATTCCAGTTGAGAAGGAAAAGTCTTCAATTGCTCAATCCAAAGGCGAAAATTTCTTTTCCATCCTTGCATTGCTCTTTTTACTCATCTCGATATTGATCGTATTTGACGTAATTGCCTATTCGCTCATCCTTAACGAATCTGTTTACCTCAACATTCGTTCTCCTCATGTTCCTTACTACTCGCTCCATCAGTTGTCTTGTTGGATCATGATGGTCTGTTTGACCATACCATTGGCAACCGCATTGAGAAATAGAATCAAGAACAAACAAAAATTTTCACTCTCCATTTTCTATTGGGTTGTATTTGCGCTAGGACAATTCTATCTCATCTTCATTGGGTCAAGGCATGAGGCATTTATCTGTGGATTAACTACCATCTTATACATTTCTTACCCGCACCAAAAAATGCGGGATCAATGGCGAATTTATGTGCTTGTGGTGGCAACTTGGGTGATTATTCTTTTTATGAATGATCCCTTCAGAAGTCTCTCACCAGTTGTAGGAAAATCATTAGGTTTGACAGTCGCTGTAAGTTCATACGAAAATGTGAGAGACGCATCGATTTTCAGCGAGGAAAGAACATTCATTGGACATCACAATTCCCAATTGAGTAATGACATCATCCAACGAAAAAATGCGAGAGATACCACATTTGTCATCAATCAAGACACCATAACCCTCAAGATAAAAGATTTTGAACAACAACGCAAAGCAGATCAAGAGTTCATTGTTTATGAAGGTAAAAAATACAAAGTCCCCAATCCACATATTTCAAAAGCCTACCAGCAAAGCAGCATTGGAGAAAAACTTTTCAGGGCGTTCACAGGGATTCTGTTTAGCAATGAGCTATTTGCTGGACATTTCTCCATGTACGGTGTAATCCATTACAACGTACCTATTCATTTCGGAATTAGCTTCAAAAATTTACTTTATTCTTTCATTCCATCTGCTATTCGCAAAGAAAGGCCGCAAGATGTTTATGGCTATTACGCTGAGCAGCTCAACTTGCCAAAAGACCAAGGCTTCACCATCAACCACATTACAGCATGGTATATCAATTTTGGGCTGTTCGGAATATTGATTGGGTCAATGTTCATTGGGTTGATGCTGATGAGTCCAATGCTCATTGGTCATGTGGTATGGAAACACCTACCTCAAAATTCACATCTCTTCATAATGTGTATGATTACCTGTTTTGGAGCCATGTTGGTGCGTTCAGGTCCCGAGGGGTTAAAGTCCATTTTGTATGAAGCCATAATCATTCCGATGGGACTCATTTGGAGTTATCCTTTGATACAAAATTTATGGAATAAAATTAAGTCATGAAAATACTTCACATCATTCCATATCACCCCTCGCCATCAGCATTCGTCTTTGCCAAAAGACAAGTCCAAGATCTGATTCTAGAGGGGCATGAATGTGAAACTTTCTATTTCAACACCAAGATATCTCCGATACTTTTTTTGAGGCAATTGATTAGCTACAAAAAGAAAATCAACACATTCCAACCCGATATTATTCATGCCCATTACGGAACATATACGGCCTACTTTTCCAGTTCATTTCATAACTATCCGTTGATTATCACCTTTCAAGGAAGTGACATCAACCATACCACTGATGTACATCCCTGGCGAGAAAAAATGGGGAAATGGATGAGCAAAAGAGCCGCTCAACGCGCCAATGGAATCATTTGTGTGAGTCAAAAAATATTTGACCTGCTACCGTTGGGAAAAGAAAAAGCACGCATCATACCCTGTGGAATTGACGTACGCATTTTTAAACCAATGGACCGTGAAGAGTGCAAAAAAAAATTAAACATATCATCCACTTCAAGGTATATATTTTTCAATGCCAACAATCCAGTTGTCAAAAGACTTGATATCGCACAAGCAGTTGTAAAAGAACTGTCTGCTACATATCAAGTTGAATTGTTATCGCTCAATGGGAATGTTCATCCAGATGAAATTCCAGTATACCTCAATGCATGCGATGCGCTATTGTTATGTTCTGATAGTGAAGGCAGTCCGATGGTTATAAAAGAAGCTTTAGCATGCCAAATCCCCATTGTCAGCGTTGCTGTCGGTGATGTCTCAGACCGAATAGCCGATGTTGACAATTGTTTCTTAGTGCAACAAAATACCGTTGAAATTGCGAGCAAACTGAATTACATATTTGAACATCCAAATATGCGTACATCAGGAAGAGAGAAATTAGCGAAAGACCATTTGGATTCTGTTACAGTTATTGGTCAAATCATTCAAGTATATAGTAGCTGCAAATAATCAAAGGTGAACACCCCATTCAACATATCAAGGACGTATCATTACTTGCTCGGCTTTTGTGCTTTGCTCATCGGTGCTTATTCCAAATGGATTTTACTTGGGCTCCTTCCCTTGGTTTTATTGATTATCATTTCTTGGCGAAAAGGACATTTCGAATTTCGTTGGAACGCCATTCAATGGTCATGGACATTACTGTATTCCATATATCTCTTCTACAGCATCCTAATCTGGAATGATGAACTCAGTCCTAAACAGATAGAGTATAAATTGTCATGGCTAATATTCCCTTTCATTTTCTCCTTTGTTCCTAAATTTAAATTGGAAAAAAAACATGTTATCAATGGTTTGACCATCGGAGTTATCATTGCCTCCCTTATGGGTATTGTCAAAGCCATTCATGCTTGTATGACCATTGGAATTACGCTCACATCCTATACATCTAGTAATATATGCATCAACCATCCTACCTATTTTTCTGCAACAGCAACCATAGCATTGATTCTTTTAATTGAAAATTGGAATCAATCACCGTTGATGAACTGGCCTCGATGGGTGAAAATAGTTGCGGTGAGCTTTATAACCTTCATGATTCTGATGAGCTTTTCAATGGCCGGATTTCTATTCATGGCTGCCATAACTGGGTTGGTATTCATTTATTACTTGTTAAAAAAAGAAACACCAAAAAAAATCAAACTTTTGATAATCGCCTTTCCTGTTTTAGCAACTTTTCTGCTTTCCCAAAATGATTTTATCAAGGGTGAGTTCGATAATACACGCCATGCCCTTAGCCACTACATTGAAAGTCCCACCAAGTTCATAGCACAAAAAAATGAATCTCAAAATGGAGATGAAGTCCGGCTCATCATGTGGACAGCAACTTTGTTGGAAATTAAAGATCACCCATTTGGAGTTGGGCCTACGCAAATTGGTCAACACCTCAGTCAGCGATTGAACGCTTTGAAACAACCGAAAATGGCCGAATTGAACAACCATGGCGAGGTACATTATAATCCACACAACCAATACCTCCAAATGGCCTTGGAAATAGGTTGGCTTCCTCTTTGCCTCTTTCTTTTAATGCTTGTAAAATTCATATCAATGGGCATGAATAACAACAAAAAATCGATAACAGCCATCGCTCTGCTACTGGGTTTTCACTGCTTGTTTGAGTCCATACTTCAAAGGCAGTCAGGAATTGTCACATTCACTTTTTTCATCACTTTTTGTGTTTTTTATCTCAGTGTAAACTCAAAAAAAGAAATTGACCATGTGGCATAAATTTCAAAAGAAATATGGCCATCATTGGAAATCAGATTTCTTTAAAAATATGAGAACGCTAATGGCTGGAACAGTTTTCGGTCAACTCATCGTTCTAGGATTTACACCCATACTGAGTAGAATCTACACACCTGAAGATTTTACGACATTGGAACAATTTATCATGATCTTGAATATCGCTGTAGTGGTGATTACAGGAAAATATGAATTTGCCATTATGCACCCCAAGAAAAATGAGGAAGCACGACATATAGTAGTCC
>CANGVU010000045.1 GCA_947457325.1 Flavobacteriales bacterium
GCCATATCGATTTTATAACCAAACCTTACTTCAATTACTATCGCGATAACGGAATAGGAAATAACGTTCAAGCGAAATCTTGTATTACAATTCCTATTCTGTTTCTCTCCGCTTTCCATCTCCCACAATCGCTTGCAATTGCATATTCCCCTTTCCTGATTTCCCCTATCTTTGCTCCTCCAAAAAAGTTTGGTCCCGTAGTATAATGGATATTACATGGGTCTCCGGAACCCAGGATTTGCGTTCGATTCGCGACGGGATCACTTTTTTATTTGCCCATCAACAGCAACAAGGCCATCACCGATAAAGCCAAGCCCGCCCAGTTGATCTTGCTCAATCGCTCCTTAAAGAACATTACCGCAATCATGGTGCTCAGCATCACCACCCCCAAATTGTTCAGACAAATGATGCTGGTCTTCAGCATCCATCCGCTGTCTATTGTCTTGACCAAAAAGAAGATCGATCCGTAATTCACTACACCTAGCAACGTGCCGTATTGCCACTCCTTCTTACCAAATTGAAAGGTCTTTCCTGTCTTGCGCCATTTGTTATATAGGACAAACAACAACCCACTGATGCCAGCGGTCAAAAAAGGCAAACAGGCATACAAGGACAATGCTGATGCGGTTTGCGCAGTCTCAGACAACTTCGGAATCATATAATCAATCAAGGTGGATCCAAAAAAGATGATGGCCGGATAAACCAACATCGACCGCTCAAAGCGTCGTCCATCTGCCTTGATCGAACTCAACACAATGCCCATGATGGCCAATCCAATAGCAATCCACTGTATGGCCGTCAATTGCTCTTCTGGATTGGTCAAGGTGAATATGATGACCACCAATACCAATGACATTTTTCCCGCTATGGTGGTGTTGCTCACCCCAACCAACTGCGCTGATTTTCCCGTAACATTGAAAATACTGATGAAGGATATTCCCAACAACAATGCCCCCCAAGACCAAGTCGGAAATTGCAAAGCCTCGTCAAGTCCCGCTCTTAAGTCTGTGGCCATCGAAATACCAAAGGTGAAGGCGACCAAATAATTGACCATGATGGCTTCAAATACCTGAACCCCTTTGATGGCAAACCACTTGAACAACAGATACAAAAGGGTAGTGGAGAGAATGGATAAAATAAGAAAGGTCATCGGTAATAAATTTTTAATTGGTCATCACCAATGGTTTGTAATTCAGGGGACTCTGCTTTCCATACCGGAGCTGCAGTTCCCTGTCCCAGCAACTGGGGGGATTCAAAAATGCGCGCTTCATCACAGCAATTTTGGTCAATAAAGGTTTGCAATGTATGCCCTCCGCCTTCTACCAATATCGAGGTGATGCCATTTACAAAACAATATTGAAGAATGATTTCTATCGCATGGTTGGAGTAGGGCAGGGCAGTCATGCCTTCAGGCAATTGATCAATGTGTTGGTTGTCTTTACACACAACCACCGTATTTGGTGGACAATGTCCAATGTGATACTGCGAATAGGGTTGCAATTGCAATTGTGGGTCAATCACAAACCGAATAGGAGATTGGGTTTTATCCGCGTGGAATGTCAATCTAGGATTGTCCACAGCAATAGTTTGCCGTCCGACCAATATCCCCATTTCTTCTCTTCTCCACTGTTGCACCAAAGCTCTACTGGCAGCGCTGCTGATGGCAATGCTTCCTTTTTCGCCATTGGTGCGAACGGGATCAATAAATCCATCTGCACTTTGTGCCCATTTCAAAATGATGTAGGGCCGTTGTTTTTCAAAATGCGCATTGAATCTTCGGTTCATCCATCGGCAAGCCTCATCTTCAATTCCGGTGACGACTTCTACACCATTGGCTCGAAGATATTCAATTCCTTTTCCGTTCACTTTTGGATTGGGATCTTGCTGTCCAACCACAACTCTGGGAATCTGATGGGCAACAATGAGTGAAGCGCAGGGCGGTGTCTTTCCTTGGTGCGCGCAAGGTTCCAAGGTGACATATAAAGTGGATTGAGCGAGCAAACTTTTATCTTCAACGCTGTTTATGGCGTTCACTTCAGCATGCGCTTCTCCATATTTTTCATGAAAACCTCTTCCGATGACTTCGTCATTGCATACAACCACAGCGCCAACCAAAGGATTGGATTTTACCTGACCCAAACCCTTTTGGGCAAGATCAATGGCCAACTGCATGTATGTTTTTGCATCAAAACTCATCCACCAATTTTACCGGGACCGCCCAATTTCATCACAATCAAAAACATCAACATCGCAATGGTAAACAACGCCATCATTGCAGCCACCAGTCCAATTGCAAATAGCGCAATGATTCCTAGTATGGCTAAAACAAGCAAAACTCCCGTTACACTCCCTAAGCTGATGGCGGCAATCAATGCAATGATGCCCAATACACACAAAATTCCAATGCCAATTTCAAAAATGAAAGAGGTAGCTTTTAATAGCGCTTTCTTCCCTTTTTTATTTGATTTTGGAGTGTCGTATGGCAGTTCATAGGCTCCTTCTTCTTCAACCTTCGTATTGTCCATGTATGGATCAGGCATGGGAACATATTCTTCAGAAATGACCTCTTCCGAATCAATGATGTCAGTGTCTGGATTGATTCGCCATACCTCTTCTTTTACCAAGATCAATTCCTCATCACTCAAAGAACATACCGCTTGATCGGTAAGTTTTGGCTTGGCTTTTACTTGCTTTTCGGTTGATGCAGCGTTAAAACTCCACTTTCCTCTTGCGTCGTATTTTTTGGTCAGAAAGGAGGCATTCTGACAAGCACTCGAAATCACGATGGATAAGAGTAGAAGGAAATTATTTCTTTTCATTTTGTAGTGTAGGCACCACCCATTTTGTTGAATTTTCTTGACCAATTTCTTTCTTGAAAATGGGTACTGTTTTTTTTACCTCATCCATCAGCACATCTAATGCGCCAAAGCAATCTTTGCGATGCTTCGCGGAAATACCAACCCAGACTGCCGTTTGACCCACTGCAACTTTTCCCAATAAATGATGAAAATAAATCGACTGAATATCAAATTGACCTTGAAGTAGCACCGCAATTTTTTCCAGTTCTTTGATGGCCATTTCCGGAAGTCCTTCGTATTCTATGATGGCTACTTGCTCTTGGTTGCCCATCTGATCTGGTCGCACAATGCCTTCAAAAATCACAGTCGCTCCGGATGAAGCCTCCTGAATGAAGGCCTTGATGACATCTGCGGTGACTGGTTCACTTGAAATACTGAAATGTTGTCGCATAATCATCCTCCGCTAACTGGTGGCATTAAATACAACTTCATTCCATCGTTGATTTCAAAATCATTGGGCTGATAGGTTTGATCAAAAACCACTGCGATGGGCAATTGCGGGTGGATGGTAGGAAATTGTTTGAGCCAATTCCGGAGATCCAGAACCGTTGCTGGTTCTGGGTGTTTCCACACAAACCAATCATGACCCAAGGTGTCTTTGAGTATTCCAAATGCCATGATGTCCACACTTATCTCTGCCATATCAATTGCTGTCCTGCAAATATCAATAAGATTCCGGTTATCCACTTCACTTGTTCTTGCTTTAACCATGAGATGGAGATCTTACTTCCCATCCAACCTCCAATAACGACAGCAAACAGCCAATCCAAATGAACTTCGTTCCAAGTTAAATCAGATCGAGTGGCCAGAATGACAATGGACAAAAAGGAATTCACGGCAATGAATAAGGCTGTGAAAGCCGCGATTTCCTTGGGTTTTCCCCAACGACTCAAATGCAAGATTGGCGAAAAATAGATTCCACCTCCAATGCCAGTTAACCCCGCAATGCTACCGATGAAGAAAGAAATCCATTTCATCACGTGTGTTGGAATGACGATGATCCAACTCTCCCAGAATTTTTGCCCCAATATGGATATTCCTCCCAAAGTCAGAAAGATGCCCAAAAGCAATTGATGAATAGCGACTTTGAATTCTATCAAACCAAAAATCATGCAAGGCAGAGCCGCCCATACCATCAAAGCGATGACCTCTTTTCTTCGATTTCTAAGCAAGTCAAATTTCATCCAAGCACTTTGTATCGTTACGCCCAAATTATTGATGAGTCCATTGAGCTTGATAACAAAGAAGGGTAGGGCAGTTGCTTGCGACAATACCGCGAGATACATGCTTCCTCCGCCAAATCCGGCGGAAGAATAAACAAAAGCAATGGCGAAAAATACCAGAGTGATCAACCTTGGATGTTTTTCATTTGATCCATGATTTTCTTGACATCCTCATCGGCCTTGCGCAATTTATCTTGGCAAAACTGAACCAAGAAAGCTGCGCGGGCTACTTTTTCCGAAAGCAAATCAATGGAGATTTCATCATTATCTATGGCCACGGCAATGTTTTCCAATTCTTCATAAGCCGCTTCATAGTTGGCAGGGATTGCTTGTTCAGTCATTTTGTATGTCTTGTATTTGTGTGGTGATTTGGCCATCCTTCATTTGGATGACCAAAGGTGTATCTGTATGCAATTGGGTCAAGGACGAAATGGTTTTTCCTTGTTGTTTTAAAATACCAAACCCCCGGTTCAGCCATTTCTGTGGCGAATGGGCTTCGATAAATTGGGTCATGTTTTTAACGGCCAATTCTTCGCGTGATACTTTCTCAGCCCCTTGCTTGACAATCGTTTTCCAAAATTGCGCAATGCCCGTATTTTGCAATTGAATATTCTTTGGAATCGACTTTGAAATGTCTTTCCAACATTGTTGTGCATCGGTTTGGGCCTGTCGGATTAAACCAAGTGCATCCGTTTGAATGTTGACTTGTAAATTTTGCAAATCCGATTTAGCTGCTGACAGTCGCCCTTGGGCAGATGCAGTTGCAGTCAATTGCAGACTATTGATGCTTTTTGTTTTTTCTTGAATGCGCAAGGGAACGCGCTGTTGTATGCTTTGCCAATTTCCCAGGGCAATGGATTCGGCGTTTTCTTGGTGATGCAAAATGACTTCAGCAACTTTGGTGGGCGATTTGTATGCCCCATGCGCAACTTGGTCGGTGAGAGAAACATTTCGGGTATGTCCAATTCCAGTAAAAATGGGAATGGGGCATTTGAGAATGGCTTCCACCAGGCTGAACTGATCAAAAGCATGCAAGTCCAATGCAGCACCGCCACCACGAACAATCACAATAACATCAAACTTTTCCTGAGCCAAAAACACTTGAACAATGGCTTGCTTGATGCTCTCTGCAGCCGTCTCACCTTGCATCACCGCAAAGAATGGAGCAATGGAAAAAGTATATCCCTGGCGGTTTTTCATGAGTTCATCCAAGAAATCTATTCCTCCTTCCGCTCCTTTTGCTGTAATCAAAGCAATGCGTTGAATAATCAAAGGCAAGGGCAAACTTTGATTGTGGCTTCTCAGCATGCCGTCCACCATTTTCAACTTATCGGGATGCTTGATCAATAATTTTTGCACTGTCTTTTCTTTCTCCTGCGCCAATGCTCCGATGGTGTAATTGGGATCAATGTGCAACACTTGGGCACTGATGCCATATTCAGGATGGTATTGCACACTGAGTTTGAATAATACTTGGAGACCTGCTTTCAAAGGCTGTCCAGTAGCTTTTTCAAATTGATCTATCAAAATCAAATTGCGCCAAAGTTTGGCTTCCAAACGGGCTTTGAATTTGCCCGGTGTTTCCGATTTCTCCACCAAGCCAATGTGGGCTTGCTGCTTGTCTCTTTTAATTGTGACTTGTCCAATCTCTGCAATCACATCAAAAGATTGACCGCGGAATTGCTGTTCTACCGTGGCCTGAATCATCGAATTGAGTTCAGAGAGCAGAATTGGCATCAGATGTCAGTTGCAGATTTGACTTTTTTCTTAAAAATAGAACGGAACAATCCTCTTCTCTTTTTTTCCTTTTTCAAAACAGAAAATTCAACACCCGCTATGGCCTGTAGTGAAAGGGAGTTGATCTCCAAGCGTGGCATGGACGTACCCAAAATGATTTTCTCATTGACTGTGGAATTCCAAAAAGGAGAGGCATACAACTTTATAAATGGAGAGAATACCAACCTTGGCCCCAACAATAGCAATCGATGGCCGAAACCAGCACTGAATGTTGGGTTGTAAAATATCTTGGATTGATACGCTACAGATTGGTTGATGGAAGACGTGGCTCGCCAAAATGCATAGCCGGCTCCAACGGTAAAATAGAAACGAGGACCCAATGGGCCTGTAGACATTTTTCCTTTGATGGCCTTGGGATTAAACATCAAATCCACCATGGCCATTCCATTTTCCATTTTGGTCCATCGCACAACATCGATGTTGCTCCAACGCTGATCCATTCTTTGGTAAGACAGCTCCCATTGCAGGTATAATCCACGCTGCGAACTGATTTTGGTATATTTCCTAAAAGCCGTTCCATAGCCATGTTGCTGGTACCTAAGCCCCTTGGGATAAGTTTGTGCCGTTAAATTGAATACTTCTGTAGCGCTCCGTGTTGGTTGATTCCAAAAATATTGGTAACGCATATCTAATGACCACTGTGCTTGGCTATTCATCGCAAGCAAAAGCATTGCGGTCATTGTCAACCAATTTTTCATGACAATTCCTCCTTCATGATTTTGGATACCGCAATGGCTGCAGTTTCCATAGCACCATGCAAAGTGCCATGATGCCCTTGGGAATGAGTAGCCTCTCCTGCCCAATAAATTTTACTTTGAACCGATTCACTAAATCCCAATCGGCTATTGGCCGCTCCAACAGGAGCAAATGACGCGACACCTTGGATGTAGGGTTGCGCTCCCCAATCATAAACATGCATGGCTGCAAATTTGGAAGAGGGGAGTACTTCCGGGAAATAACTGTCCAATTGATCCAACAATGCTTGTTGTATCGCATTTTCACCTCCCAAAGCTTGGGCCTCTGTGTAAGAGGTGCCATGCAATTGTGCTTTGAGGTATCGGTTGCTTCCTGATCGACCTCCAGTTCCCGGCACTTCAAATTGCGGGCAAATGCCAGGCATCTGCAATCGTGCTGCATCTGCATTCCAAAATGGCTCGGTAAAGGTGAGCAGGACTTCCATTCCGGGTCGCATCCCCAAAGCATTGATGCTTGATTGAACATTGCTCGGTAGGGCTGGGCTGAAATCGATGCTGTCCTTTAATATGCTGACAGGGACTGTAACAATGATTTTATCGAAAAGATGCGTCGCACCTGAAGTATCGGTCAATTTAACTTGAGCTCCGGTGTAATCAACCGCAACAATGGGGGTATTCAAACTAACATCGATGGCATTGAAAGTAGATAAAAGGGTACTTTCCAAACTTCCATCTTTCAAGAAGAAATCGCCCGGACCATTGGAGGATTGTTGAATGGCATTGGCGATGCCTTCAATCCCCATTATATCCGTACTGGCTCCATTCTGTATTCCCATTCGGGCGTTCCAAATGTGGCGCGTTCCATTAAAAATACCTTGGTTCTCTGCATAGAGATTGGCATTCATGTCCGCGCCGTCATAGGTTTTCAAACCCGCAATGATTTCGTCCAAGTGTTGCACATCGGGATTCTCGGCCATGGCTGCTTTGGAAGTCCAATAACCATTGACAATCGCGTAATCTTGAATTTCATCTGACAGGAACTTTGCACCGTTGTTCTTCATCAGGGCATACAAGAGGTGGTTCTGCCCCTTGATTACAGAGGCTCCCCATTCAATGGGTAGGTCCGCAATGTCGGAAACAGAATGAACGCGTCCGCCAATCCGATCACTGGCTTCCAATACCTGAACGGAATAACCTTGCTGTTTGAGCAAATAGGCAGCATACA
>CANGVU010000046.1 GCA_947457325.1 Flavobacteriales bacterium
ACTGACCAGCAGCATTAAAGATTTGAACAGCATCTATATCCTTCGAACTTCTCAATTGAGCATGGCCGCCTTGCAACAACGGATTGGGATAGACATGAACAATAGTCATTTCATTTGTCAGCTTTTGCGCGTCATTGTTTGACCACGGCACCATACCGGCAGCACCCAAGGTTCTAAAACAGGATGGAACTGCACTCCAGCCAGAATAGGTCACCGCATCGTTGTGCAGAGCACGAATGCGAACATCATACCGTTGACCATTGGCAATTCCTGGAATTGAGTTAACACTTAAAATACGTGAACCACCAACAGGCCCATTTACATTAAGAGGCAAACCAACAACAGGAAAAGCTTGGGTAAACTCCCACTGATATTGCGATGTTCCGCAGACACTTCTATCAGTGGCTATTGAGGTTGTTGTGGTTTTAAAATTGGGGCAAGCATCTGTACCCCTGAGGTTGATGGAAGCTTCAGGATTCAGCGTAAAATTGCACGTTGTGGTTGAAATAGCCGTCAAGTAATTGACATTCCCCGCTGCATCTAACAATTCATATTGAACATCCGCAGATACATAAATGGTTTGTGGCGTTGCCGAAATATTGGCCGGTACAAATTTAGAAAGCTGACAAACAGTGTACATGATTGTTGTGGGAGGAATCGTGTAAGACTGTAAAGGGCCTCCTGAAATAATACTGCTTGACCAACGATTTAAAATGGCCTGTTTCGCATTTTGTCTATAACGGCATTTGAAGTTAGAACAAACATTGGAATAGGTGTTGGTTCCTCCTGTGTAGGTAACAATGTCACATGTACTTGGCAATAGCGTATTGAACTTCACATTAATTGTTCCAGGCGCACCACCAACAGTGGCTACTGCAACATAATACGTATTTCCTTCTACCAATTGGTCTGTCAAAAGAATTTCATTTCCTTGATCAGTTACGCCGGTGGAACTAAGATTCACATCATCCTCCAATGCGATTGGAATCAGCGGCGAAGAATATGACAATCCAGGATCATCATAAATGGCGATGGCATTGTCATCCGCAGTTGAGGCACCTGTCAGTGCTATCCGAACCGCATTGGACTGGGCGACAAACTTGAACCACTTCTCAGGGTAATTCCCTCCATTCTCGGGCGTATCGGATTCCAAGGCCATGTTGACATTCTGAGAATAGTTTCCTCCTGTTAATCCAAACTGAGGCAAAGAGGTTATGGATGTTGCTGTGAGCAAAGCCGCGCCGATGGAACATCCTTCGTCTACCAATGCATCGCAATCATCATCAACCGTGTTACAGGCCTCTGTTGCTCCTGGAAAAATGGTTGCTGCAGCATCATTGCAATCGGTGTTATTGATGACATACCCTGCTCCTGGATTTGAGCAGAGGTTACTTGCGGCTCCTGCTCCGTATCCATCTCCATCCGCATCGTTGTAATAATTGACAAAGGTCAATCCATCATCAGCGGTAGCATCGCAATCGTCATCAATGGCATTGCAGACTTCTGTTGCGCCAGGGTGAATGGTCGCAGAACCATCATTACAATCCGTGTTGCTGGTGGCATAGGTCGGACCGGGTGATTGACAAGCGTTGGTTGCTGCGCCTGCGCCAAAGCCATCTCCATCCACATCGTTGTAATAATTGACAAAGGTTAGACCGTCATCAGGGGTGCCATCGCAATCGTCATCAATGGCATTGCAGACTTCTGTTGCCCCTGGGGAAATGGCTGATGCGCCATCGTTGCAATCGGTATTGTTGGTGACGTAACCCACAGGCTCAGAACAAGCCGTCACTGTGGAAATGCCTCCGAATCCGTCACCATCATTGTCCTCATAGTATGTAGTGAGGAGACCATTGTCTATTATTCCATCACAATCATCATCCAAGCCATTACAGATCTCAATGGCTCCCGCATAGATATTTGCATTGGCATCATTGCAATCATCCGCATTAATCACGCTGCCCAAGGGTTGAATGCAAGCCAAAACAGGAGAATAAAAATCGCCGTATCCATCTCCATCGTCATCCGCATAATACGTGTTAACAGTCAATACAACCATAGAAATTCCAACGCTTGTGGCTGTATTCGAAGTTTGACAGGTGTTATTGGCAGTTAATACAACAGTTATGACATCCCCATTCACCAGCGTATTGGTGCTGAATGTTGGACTATTGGATCCTGTGTTAACCCCATTCACTTTCCATTGATAAGATGGAGCCGTCCCCCCATTGATGGCTGTTGCGGTAAACAGCACTGTCGTTCCCTGACAAATGATGTTGTCCACATCATTGGAAACAATTGAAATGCTTGGCGTGACAGCAGTACCCTCATCAATGCTACCATCGCAATCGTCATCGAAGCCGTTACAAATCTCGACTGAAACGGTATGCAACAATGCATTTGCATCATTGCAATCATTGCCATTCAGAACATATCCAACCAATGTGTCGCAGCTCAATGTATCTGCATTCAAATCACCATATCCATCCCCATCTGCATCTGCATATTGCACAACCAGAGGCAAGATGACAATGGTGATGGGCAAACTAGACTTGATACAATCTTCTGTAGTGAATTTTACGGTATAAGTTCCAGAAGTTGTTGGGGTAAAGCTACTGCCCGTTTCAACCAATTGCTCATTTTCATCAAACCACTCAAACGTCCCAGCGCAGCCACTGGGTGCAAGGGCGGTAAAGGGCAATACTGCATTCACACATACGGTATCCGCTCCAGAATAAGCAATCAATGGTGTTGGACAAAGGGTTTTGATGGTGTATTCTTCTTCGTCATCCCAGCCTGTAGGTAATCTTCCCAACCCCGTGCGGATCTTTATGGGTATGTCTTTAACCCAATCACAGGGGATAAAAAGTTGAGTTTGGTATCGAATTGTATCCGAACTTCCCCCTGTCAAATCAATAAAGTCATTTCCACTCCAATTTATTGGGACATTGTATCCCGAATTGCTCTCTTCCAATTTGAGCACAATCAAACTGTCAAATCGTTGGTTGGCATCCAAATCCATATTGATATACATTCTATGATTGCGCATGGGTTTCATCCCTTTATTCATTGTGACTTCCATGCGCATTTCCTCACCAGGTCTTAATACAGGGATTGCATCTGCTGTATTTTGAATATTGGCAAAGAGCTGAGGAGTTAGTAGATAGGGGAAATTGATAAGAGAAATACCCTGCAGGGCAAGATCTGGCAGTTCTCCGGAACTCAACAACTGATTAAATATTTCAAGTTGACTAAATGTCTCTTCATCCATATTGGTTACGCTCTCTAAAATGGGCTGAAACTCGGCTGAGGAATTAGGCCGCTTCAAAAATTTAACATGAGTAATCTTCGATGAAATACTGTCGTTAGGATTGGTTATCTGAGGACTTGTTGAAACATCATCAACTATCGAAAACGAAAAAGACGCTATTGGGTCAGAAGCGTAATTCCATGTACACTTGAGGACAAAGGAGCCTGAAGTGTTTAAAACTAACAGTTGTTGCATGATATCTGATGTCAATTCAATACTGTTCGTCGTGGTAATCAACTGCGGTGAGGTTGTCAAATAACATGTGCTCGGTGAGGTGCTGGAGCAAATTTGCCACTGATAGGTGTTATTGGGACTCGATGCTTGAGTATTGTCCATTCGCCAATTCGCGATAAAAAAACACACATCTTGTCTTTTGGTAAATCTGTTGGCGCCGCTACAATTGCTGATTTCTGCACCCGAAAAATTTTGTGAAGCCGGATAATCATATTGAAACTTTACAATGGGCTTAACATTCAGTAAGGCTTCAAACAAATTGCCCTTCCACAACCCCATATTTTGTTCGTCCCTGTAGCCTTTGAAAGGTATAGAATTATCACCAGTAGAAGAGTCACTCAGAATTTCAAGACCGCTACCTAAATAGATAAATGACGGAGAACCCTGTGAAGGGATCAAATTCAATTTCAATGTAGTGTCTAATAAATTAAATGATCCAAAACACTCTATTATGGGATTACTATCGTTGAAAACATCTGTCCAACTATCTGGATATTGCAATTGACACAACGGATTGGTATCTCCGGCGTTTTTTAGTTTTATCCGCACAATGAAAGGAGTTGTCGAAGTTGGCGCTGAATTCAACTTAAATTGTATTTGAGTTATCCTAGCACCTGCTTTAAGCGGCAATTCACATGCACTATAATGCACACCCCAGCGATTAAAATATTGACCGCCATATGAAGGAGTGACTATACTGGGGACGTTTACTCCGGCAGATGCCGAATGATTATAGGCAGTATAAAGCTGCGCATTACTGATATTCGAAATAATGAGCAACATCAATAACCATGGCAACGAAAAATAAAATACTAATCTTTTCATTTTCAGAGATTTTGTATAAAACTAATCACTTTTCTTTTACTTTCCAATTGATGACAACATGAATTAAATTTGCGGCATGATTTCTCAACTCAACCGCAACCAACTTTGGATTTTTTTTGGAATAGTTTTCATTTACATCATCAACCTTTTAGTGAGCCCCGGCTTCAACGGCGGGGCAGACAGCATCACCCACTACCAAATTTCAAAATTTTCTTGGAAGCACCATTACCTCTTCATGGACCAATGGGGAAAACCCTTGTTCAATATCCTCTTCTCCCCCTTTGCCCAACTGGGTTTTAAGGTGGTCAACATTGTCAACATCCTGCTCATCTTCTGGGGTGCCTACCTTTCAGTGCGCATAGCACAAAACCTCAAATTCAATCGCCCACTTTGGGTGGGATTCATTACGCTATTGACACCCATCGTTTTGGGCAATGCCATCTCGTGATTGACCGAGCCCATTTGTTCCCTCTTCCTGATTGGCTTCCTCTATTACGCTACCCTCAACCGCTGGTACCTCGCCGCTTTTCTGCTGGGCTTTATGCCCTTTGCCCGCAGCGAAGGCTTTGTCATGGTGGCCTTGGCACTCATCTTTTTTATTTTAACAAAGCGATGGAAAGCAATTCCGTTTCTGCTGATGGGCACCATCATTTTTAAATCCCTCGGTTTCTATGTCACCGGAAAAGCCCTTTGGATTTTTGACAACACCCCCTACATCAACACTGGAATCAAAGTCTATGGCAGCGGAAGCTTCTTTCATTTTTTCATCATGGCCATTCCCGTGTTTGGTCTTCCATTTTTATTGCTGTTGTATTATACCACCACACAATTGTATCGACTAAAAGATACTTTTCGTTTAACGACTTGGAGCAACAATGATCAGATTGAATTTTGGCTCATCCTCGCTTCATTCTGGGGGTATTTCTTAGCACATACCGTCCTGTGGTGGCAAGGAATGTGGGCCTCCCTCGGTTTGGTTCGGGTGATGTTTGTGGTAGCCGTTCCTTTTGCGTTAATGGTGGTCAAAGGTTGGGAATTTTTAGAGATCAAAAATCCTTTTTGGAGATCCGTTCGAAATCAACGTATTTTTTTAATTCTCATCGCCATTACTCCATTCATCGTCCGGCTGTTTCCATTCCAAGAAATACAAGTCTTCCCCAAATTGGGAACTGAGGAAAAAGTGAACCGAAAATTGTTTGAACAATTGACTGAGCGTTATGATATCGGAACAAAAAAAACCTATACAGCTCACCCTTACATCAATCTATTGTTGGACATTGACCCATTTGACACTTTAACCAATGACCGTTTGCACAATTGGCACAAAGCACAACCGGGAGACCTTGTCATATGGGATGGTCATTTTGGTCCCAATGAAGAGCAAGTGTTCAAGGAAGACATTGAGAAAGATTCCACATTTACTTTTGCTTTCGCGGTCAAACCAGACAAGCCCTTCATCACCTTAAACAGATACTGGTACGAGATCCGGGTCTATGAAAAACACTAACAAAAAAGCCTTCCAAAATGGAAGGCTTTTTTCTGTGGTACCAGTTGGAATCGAACCAACGACACAAGGATTTTCAGTCCTTTGCTCTACCGACTGAGCTATGGTACCCAAGCGGGGTGCAAATATAAAAACTTTCTTTCAAAATCCAAACAATTAAATTTTTATGCCCAATACACAAATGTCGTCCACTTGTTCTTGATTTCCCTTCCATTGTTGTAGGGTCCATTCCAAATTCATCTTTTGCAAACTTCCTGGCTGACCATGAAGTTCAACCAGTTTTTGTTTGAATGAAGTCGTCATCCACTTCTTTCCTTTGGGTCCACCAAACTGATCTGCTAATCCATCAGATGACAATACAATCCAACCACTTTTGAGATCAAGAATCTTGCTATCAAACGGCTCCATATTGGCCTGCAAACCAATGTGCTGTTTTTGGCCTTTGATTTCTTGCAATTCTCCAGATTCACTCAGAATCCAACATGGTCGATTGGCGCCGGCAAACTGAATGTCCTTAGAGCCCTTTTCCAATACACACAAGGCGATGTCCATCCCATCTTTCACCTCCCTTTGGCTTTCTTGAAAAGTAGCCACCACCAATTCACGCACCTTATTGAGGACATCACCCGGATGAGTTAAGTTGTATTCTTTGACCACTCGATTGAGGGCATTGGAGCACACCACGCTGACCATGGCTCCAGGAACACCATGCCCTGTGCAATCCGCTACCGCCCAAAAACGATGGGTGGGACTTTCATGAAACCAATAAAAATCCCCTGCCACAATGTCCTTGGGGAAGTAGAGCAAGAAATGATCTTCAAAATGTTGGGCAAACAATTCCGGAGAGGGCAAGATGGCCGATTGCAATTGCTGGGCATATTGAATGCTGTCTACCATGTGCTTGTTGCGCTCTTCCACCAAATCTTTTTGCTGCTCGGCCATTTGTTGGGCTTTGCGCTTCAACCGATATGCGCGGAATAACAACACTGCAATGACCAACAATACCATGGCTCCACCAATGGCCAAATACACATTGCGATTTGCGGAGGCTTCCCTATTTTGATAGTCCTGCTTTAGAATCTCATCTTTGGCTTCCTCTGATTTTATTTCATTCTGCGACCAAATTTCCATCTCAGCAGCTGTAAGTGCCTCCTTATGCAATCCGAAACATTTGTACAGTTGTTTGACAAATTGGGATACTTTCAATAGTGATCTAGCATATTTTACTTCTGATAGTATTTTGAATGATGAATCTGCATTCGCCAAACTTTTGAGACTGTCACCTTGCAAAAGCTCGCATTGTGCCATACCAAGCAAACTCTGTCCTATTCCGAGTTTGTAATTTATTTCCTTATATCGATAAAGAGACGACGCAAACAGACTTCTAGCCTCATTGACTTCACTCATCTCCAGCTTTAAAATTGCCAAATTTTTCAGTAAATGAGCTGTCCCTTTCTTATCTCCTAATGATTTTCGGATTTTCAGACTTTCCAGATAATCTTTTTCACAAAGCGCATAATCTTTTTTCTCTTTGCGCAAGCCAGCTCTTCTACTCAACATAACAGCAAGGCCTGAGTCATTCCTTCTAATTCTCAAATCATCTATAATTTGATTATAGTATTGTTCTGCTATTGAGAAATGCCTTATTTCAAAAAAAATGGATGCAAGATTAGCTCTTGTTTCATCTAAATCATCCTTATCATCCAACCTTTGACGAATTTTAAGCGACAACTCTGTAATCATTAAAGCAATATCACTTTTACCTACTCGTATGTAATAAGTACCCAAATCACTCAAAACATTC
>CANGVU010000047.1 GCA_947457325.1 Flavobacteriales bacterium
ATGTGCACATAAGCATCGGCAGATTTCTCTCTCAAACACAATGTCAAAAATTGCTTGACCAAACTATAAGTCTTGCCACTCCCAGCAGAACTGCGGCAAACCCAAAAAACAGGACCTTGGTGATTCATGTCATCTAAAATAACGGAGTTTAACAAGGTTGTTTCACTTAAATTATCAACTGTTGATATATTTTTGAGGATATGAATAAATGGAAACGTTGGACAATGCTATCCCTGTTGTTTTTGCTTTTTGCACAATGCAACAAATGCAAAGAGACTGTGGATCCTCCAGAGCCTGAAACACCAACGCAGTTTATCTTCAAATGGAACGTTGTTTTTGGAAACAACGACCTGGTTCAGGGACAAACCTACAACCACGTTGATGGCTACCGACTTTTACTGGAGGACTTCAGGGGTTATGTTTCCAACATCACCTTGTACGATGAAAATGATTCCGCTTTTGTTATTCAAGACATCGCACTCCTCAATTGGTTCAATGATCCAAAAGTGACCATCAACGCAGACCCAAGAACCGTTAAAAGAATCGGATTCAGTTTGGGCGTGCCGGCGTCGATCAATACCAATACCGATCCCACCACTTATCCCAACAGCAGTCCTTTGAGTGTAGGTGGAGCGGCTGGCATGTTTTGGACTTGGAACAGCGGCTATATCTTTTATCAACTCAATGGCAAAACTGACCTTACAGGATCCACTACAGCACCGCTTATCGATCCCATCGCCTACCATTGTGGAGATGACACGCTTTTCCGAGAATTAATTTTTGATGTCCCCGATGTAACTGTATTCAAGGGGCAAACGCAAACTTGGAATTTCTCTCTTGATGCCCAAAAATGTTTTTGGAGCGAAGCAGACACCTTGCACTTGGATACAGATTACCTCACCCATACCACAGGCAATTTACCACTGGCCATCAGGGCAATGAATCTTTACGCATCATCCTTTCAATGGATTCCGTAAAAATAGCCGCGTTACTTTTTTCCTTATTTCTGGCTGGTTGTCAAGAACCCGCAGTGCAATCCTGCGATCAAAAAAACTTTCGATACCGTTTCCCCAAACATTTCCCTAAAGTTGTTCTTCCCGAAGACAATTTGCCCAGTGAATGCCGAATATTGCTTGGACGAAAATTGTTTTATGACACAAGATTATCACAGGACCAAACATTGTCCTGCGGTAGTTGTCACAATTTAAACATGGCCTTTACGGACGGACAAAGAACATCCAAAGGTTTTCACCAAAACAGCACACGGCGCAATGCTCCGACCCTTTTCAATTTGGCATTTGCCCCTTATTATTTGAGTGAGGGAGGGGTAAAAACATTGGAGCTACAAGCCTTAGCACCATTGTTAGATACAGTTGAAATGCACGGCAACCCAAAAGGAATTTCGCCATTGCTACTCAATGACCCCATCATCCAAGAGCTCAGTCAAAAAGCTTATGGCAGGCCTTTGGATTATTATGTTATCACAAGGGCATTGGCGTGTTTTCAACGAAGCCTTATCAGCGCCGATGCGCATTTCGACCATGCGTATTACTACAAAGATCAGGTCTGGGACAGTGCTGCTTATCGCGGATGGCAATTGTTCCAATCCAACAAGCTGCATTGCGCTGAGTGCCACAAACCCCCTCTTTTTACAGATTACCAATTCTACAATATTGGCCTAAAAAACAACAATGACTTGGGAAAGGAACGTGAATCGTACAACATCCAAGACCGAGGAAAATTCAAAACTCCGACACTTCGAAACATTGAACTGACACCACCTTACATGCATGACGGTTCAATAGCCACATTGGCAGAAGTAATTGAGTTTTATAATCAAGGTGGGCATACTCACCCTGAAAATCAAGATTCCCGAATAAAACCCCTTCACCTCACCGCTCAAGAAAAAATTGATTTGATTGATTTTCTTGAGAGTTTAACAGATTGGAACGCTGTTCAATATGAAAGGTTTTTACCTTTGGAAGACACACCATGAAAAAGATCAGTTGGATAATGATATTGATTTTCTGCGGCTTCTTTGCAGCCTGCAGATACGATGTCTTGGATTCGGGAAACGATAATCCGTCAGACGGTATTGTGGATGATTTTTCTATGACAAATCCCTATGAATTGTCCATCCCTCCTTTTTTTCCCCCCATGGATATTCCAAGTAACAATCCCCTTACCCAAGAAAGCGTGCTTTTGGGAAAATATCTGTTTTGGGAGAAGCAACTCAGTTTGGACAATTCCATCTCTTGCGGAAGTTGTCATTTACCACAAAATAGTTTTTCAGACCCCAATCAATTCTCGTCAGGTGTAGGCGGCACCATGGGGAACAGGCAATCCATGGCCCTTATTAATTTGGGATGGACGAGACATTTTTTCTGGGATGGTCGAAAATCATCTTTGGAAGATCAAATACTGGAGCCCATAGAAAATCCTGTAGAAATGCATGAAGAATGGAGCAATGTGGTGGAAAAATTGAGCAACGACACCTTGTATCCCAAAATGTTCAAAGCTGCTTTCGGTAGTCCTCATGTCACAAAAGAACGTGCAGCAAAAGCCATGGCTTCATTTATCAGAACCATGGTCAGCGCAGGTTCTAAGTTTGACAAACAGCGCATTGGACAATATACCTTTGCCCCCGATGAATACCGAGGATTTGTCTTATTCACTACGGAGGGAGGAAGTCCTGATCAAGTTCCTGGTGGATCTTATGGAGCGGACTGTTTTCATTGCCATGGATTTGGCGATATGCAAATGACAGATGGTCTTTTCCATAACAATGGACTGGATAGTCACTTCCAAAACGATCCAGGACGATTCAATGTAACCTACAATCCATTGGATAGCGGGAAATTCAAAACCCCGACTTTGCGCAATATTGAGTTCACTTCACCCTACATGCATGATGGTAGATTTAATACCCTGTTGGAAGTCATTGAGCACTACAACACCGGCGGACATCCTTCAACTACCATTGATTCTTTCATGAAATTTACATCAGGTGGATTACAACTTTCAGAGACATCCAAGAATGATCTGATTGCCTTTTTAAAGTGCCTAAGCGATACTGCCTTCATGAACAACACCAACTTCAAAGACCCCCATGAATGAGGAAATGAAACGTTGGCTGGAGCGTGCCAAGACGGAAAAAAAAACCAATAAAAAATGGTTGACCAATCAGAAGAACAATAAAAAATTGGATCCTCTTTTTCATGAGCAACATGAACGGATGTTTGAGAAAGTGGATTGTTTGGATTGCGCCAATTGTTGCAAGACCACATCTCCCATTTTCAGAGACGTCGATATCAATCGTATTGCACAACACTTAAGAATAAAGCCTTCCTTATTCACAGAAAAATACTTGCATATCGATGAAGATGGAGATTGGGTTTTGAATCAATCTCCATGCCTTTTCTTGGGAGCGGACAACAAATGCAGCATCTACGAACACCGTCCCAAAGCATGTAGGGAATATCCACACACTGACCGAAAAAACATTTCCCAAATTTTAGACCTCACTTATCGCAATACCCTTGTTTGTCCTGCTGTAGCCAAAATGATTCAGAACATTCAACAAAACAGTGCATTCAACACTTAAAAGCTTAAAACCTTTTTTTCTTGTACTTTTCAGCAAACCTTTTTCGCTTTACTTCGTAATATGGATATGGTCAAAAAAGGGATACTCATCGCGCTACTTCTGATGGCAGGACAATGGGTTTTACACGCCCAAAATTGTCTCACCGTATTGGACAATAATGGCGATCCATCTTCTCATCCTTATTGGTATTCTTGTTCCGGAGGAAATTTCAATTTCAATCTTCAAAGCAGTGACGCTTGGGGCGCTGTATCCATCAATTGGGGAGATGGAACAGTCAATACGATTGACGCAAACTGGGAAGCCTATGAAATCATCACACATATTTATTCAGCTGCAGTTGATACATTTGTTGTTACGATAGCGCAGTCAGCAGGATCATGCATCGTTACAGGAGTGGTTGTGATGGAACAGGCTACCGCTGCTTCCATTCAAATACCTTTTGGATTCAGCACACAAGCATGTGTTCCTGCAGACATGAGCTTTACCAACAGTTCTACCAATGTTTCAGAAACCACAGTCTTCACTTGGGATTTTGGCGATGGGTCTGCGGATGCCAATTTTGATTTCACCAACTTGGGACAAACCATCAGTCATGGTTACCTTCCTAACACTGTATCCTGCGAAACACAGGTTACACTTACAGCAGAAAACTATTGCAACATCATTCAAGGTAGTGCATCCGTGGCTACCTTTAATCCCATTCATCTCTGGGACAAAGACATCCCCAATATTTCGGCAGATCACACTGTTCTGTGTTATCCGGACACGGTATTTACTTTCACCAACAACGGTATCAAAAACTGTTTTACCCAAGGCAACATATTCCAACGTCAATTAAAATGGACTTTTGGATTGCCCGCAGAAGTTGGCAGCAATACAGAAACACCATGGTATCCATTCCCGCCCAACACACCACGCACTGCTGCATTTCCTGGTATAGGTGAATACACCATTGCATTGTTGGATAGCAATTACTGTGGTATTTCTACAGATACGATGACCGTATCCGTTGTCGCACCGCCAATAGCAGCTTTTAGCATTTCACAAGACACGGTTTGTGTGGGACAAAATGTAACATTCATCCAAGAATCCACAGGCGGAAATCAATACAGTTGGAACATCAATGGCACATGGACGAGCCTTGGTTCAGGCAATGTCAACTTCGCTTTTACCTCACCAGGAACCAAGACCATCCTTTGCAGGGTTTTCAATTCCATTTCAGCCAACAGTTGCAGCGATACCATCAGCCACACCTTGGTGGTCCTTCCCGCCCCTTCAGCAAACATCACCAGCAACATCAGCGCTGCTTGCGATTCAGCCGTGGTACAATTCTCCCAAACCAATGTAGGTAATCCCACTCAATTTACATGGGACTTTGACAATGGCATAACTTTCAACGGACAGAATCCCCCTTCGGTGGTTTATGATACAACTGGCGTTTTTCAAGTGAGCCTTTCCGTAACAGCCAATAATGGTTGCACTGCAACAGCAGAAAAAACCATCAACATCATTGCTACACCTGTCACGTCGTTTGATTTTACAAATGCCTGTATTGGCCAACCAGCTACATTCCAAAGCACCAGCTCTGGCAATCCAACTTCTTTCCAATGGACCTTTAACAATGGACCGCAAGCCAGCGGCTCCAATGTGAATTTCACCTTCAACTCCGCTGGAGATTTCACCGTTCAACTCATCGCTTATACAGGTACATGCCGCGATACCATTGAACAAACTGTTACTATACATCCATTGCCTGCAGCCAACTTCACCACCAACACCACTTCAGGTTGCAATCCTTTGCAAGTTGTATTTGAGAACAATTCAGTTGGAGCTGTTGATTTCATTTGGAGTTTCGGAGATGGAGATACAGATACCTTGAGCAATACGCAACATACGTATTTCGCTTCAGGTCCTAATAACCAAAACTACACTGCCCATTTGCAGGCCATCAATGAGAACGGCTGTAGCGCATCATCCTCAGTAAACTTGACGGTACTCACCGGCGCCTTGGCTGCATTTTCGGCTCCCAACTATGTTCCAGGCTGCAGTCCACAAACTGCTTCGTTTGAAAATCAATCTTCCAACGCGGTTTCATACCAATGGAATTTTGGCAACGGAAACACTTCTACCGAAACTGAGCCTAGCAGCACTTTTTACCACGATGGTTTGAATGTAGGATACTTCACCGTTCAACTCATCGCCTACTCTAGCGGGTTGTGTCATGATACAACGGAAAGAACGATTGTCGTGTTTCCCAGTCCATCTTACAATTTGGATCTGAGCACACTTTCCAATTGCAGCCCATTACAAGTCACGATGCCTTTCATCTTGGGTGCAACAGGCTTCTCCTGGAATTTTGGGGATGGCAATACCAGCAATCAACCCACGCCAACCCATACGTTTTTGTTCAACGGAACCAATCCAACACCTTACAACGTCACCTTTATTGGAACTTCCTCATTTGGATGTAAAGATACCGTGTCCAGTGTAATTGAAGTGGCCCAAGGACCCACTTCACAATTCTCCATGGATATTCAAGCAGCCTGTGAACCCGCCACCGTTACCTTCGTTAATCAAGGGGCAGATGCACTGAACTACCAATGGAATTTTGGTGATGGCACCATCATCAACAGCATGGAGGATACCATCATCCATGTATTCACTGATCCCAATGATGTTGTACAATTGTACAACATACAACTCACGGCTCAATCCCTCAACGACTGCCAAGCAACTTACAATCAAAGCTTCACGCTGCATCCTGAAGTCACGTCCGACTTCCAGATTCCGTTGCCATTGAATAGTTGTGCTCCCATTTCCATTGGTTTTCAAAACAACTCCATTGCTGGGCAACAATACCAGTGGACGTTCGGAGATGGTGCTACCTCCAATGTCAACAACCCTACTCACCTTTATGCCAATCCCGTATACAATGACACAACGTATACAGTGCGACTGATTGCATCCAGTAATTTTGGATGCACCGACACAAGTTTCCAAACCATTGACGTACTGCGCACACCTGTAGCCTATTACACCATCACCGATACGTCAGGATGTTACCCAGTGACATTAACCTTCAACAACCAATCGGTAGGGGCAGATAATTATTCATGGAACTATGGCACCGGTGAATCCAGCATCAATGGTGAGGTTGTTCATCAACACAACTTTTTTAATTTGTCTTCGATTGCTGTGACCAACCAAGTTGTGCTGACTGCCATGACAACAGCAGGTTGTTTTGACACCTACAATGAGCCAGTGGTTATACCCGCAGGGCTTACAGCTTCTTTTACCATGGACAATGATGGATGTGCACCGTTCAATAGTCAATTGCTCAATCAATCCGTGGGTGCTATTCAGTATCTCTGGGACTTCGGGGATGGTTCAACAACAAATGAAGTTAACCCCAATCACGTCTTTGATCTAGACAACAACTTAGATACCACATATACCATTACACTGACTTCTTTCAATTCATTTGGTTGTTCTCAAGTACAAACACAGATTGTTCATATTTACCCTGTTCCTGAAGCATCATTTGGTGCTACACCCAACCCTGTCATTTGGCCAAATCCCGTAAGTTTTGTCAATAACAGCAATAGTGGACTTACTACCAATTACATCTGGGATTTGGGGGATGGAACATTGATCAATGCCGACGATGCAGGAAGTCATTCATACAATACATGGGGCAATTACAACGTGCTGTTATACGCATCCAATGGACAATGCAGCGATACTGCTTTCCAAACAATAGTGATCGAAGCGCCTGCGCCTGAAGCGGGTTTCATCGGTGATAGTATCGGATGCGCACCATTATTTGTTGCATTTGAAGACACCTCCCGCTATGCCCAAGGATGGTTGTGGGATTTTGGTGACGGCAGTGCTTCTATCAATAGCAGTCCCATCCACATTTACGAGTATCCTGGTACTTTTGATGTCCAACTCATCGTGATAGGTTATGATGGCCAATTTGATACGACCATCCATTATGGTGCAGTGGTAGTGCATCCAAGGGCTCTAGCCTCATTTACAGTAACCCCTCCGCAAGTTACCA
>CANGVU010000048.1 GCA_947457325.1 Flavobacteriales bacterium
AATTGCCTTCTTGGAATCCTTCTTGATCTGGCATACCTGCAAACCATGGTTGTGATGGATCGGCAAACTCCATGCTTCCTGAAATCAACTCTGTGTAATGCTTTACAAAAGCACCATCATCGTTCAGGTATTGGTATTGACTCCAGTTGATGGACAATCCATAGTCCAGCAATACATCCTCACTGCCCATTCTAAAGCTATGGGCTGGAGTCAAGGTATCACCTGTGGTTAAATTAACCAACTGCCATGACATCGAATCAGGGCTTGTCTCCGTGTTGTCTGTTGCCACCAAAGACAACTCAAAATCTGCGGCTGGCAATGCCAATGGATCAACAACCTTCACATCAACAGGGCCCATACCAGGAAGGTAAGTGCACTCTGAAGAAGTAATGTTGGCTAGGATCGCCGCCTCAGTTGCAGCATCCAAAGTCAAGCTGTTCAAGCCATTGCCCTTACCCTCGATTCGCGTGATGGATACACCATCTCCGTATTGTGCGTTCAAAATTGAACCACCGTTAGCGGGGGTTTGGCTGTGAGGGATGGCGGATATCACTGGAATTTCACCTAATGCTGCCTTACGAGAAGCAAGGAAAGCCTCATCTTGTCCAGTTTCAGCCGCCAAATCATATGTCAAATAGTTGTTATGACCATAAGCCAATACCATGAAATAATAAGTCTTGTGGTTGATCAAACGATTATCTCCTTGAGCAAACGCATCTGTCTTCACCTGGAATGAACGGCGAATACCTTCATTCGCGCCTTGCACTTTCAATTCTGGTACAATAAATCCTGAAATTGGATCACGTGTAAAATTGACAATGTTGATCACATCATTCTCCACATCACACTGAGCAATCATGCGAGACTTAGTAATATCACCTAATTCACTGGCGCTCACATCAGCATTGGCCAATTGATACACCATGTATCCTTCAAATTTGTATGATCGATCTGTTGTGTCCAACTGTGTACCATCAGCCAATTCTTCAGGAATACTTGGATCAAAACCAGCTTGATCAGGGCCATAGTTCTCATTGAAGTTGCTGCTGATCACATTCTCATTACTCAACATCAAAATGATTTCACGGTCCAATTCGCGAACAGAAACATCTGGAGCGTCAGGACCAGAAACCAATTCAAAACAATTGTCAAACAAAGCTTGAGCCTTATCGTCATATTGACGCAACAAGCGAACACTCTCAAAGGCCTCACCTGTTGTTGCTCTCGCCCAAACAACACCCATGGTGATGTTATTATAATCTCCAGGCTCTAAGGTAAAAGGACCGGCAGATTGAATAAAACGTCTATCCGCAGCAACGTTTCCACTGCTTACCTCAGACCAAGGTTCTACCTGAATACCAAAAGTCCCCCAATTGTAAGGATCGGTATCATCAGGGAACATATACTGAGCGGGAACTCCGGCCAAAACACCAGCACCGCTGACGCCATTTCCACCATACAACATCTGGGCACCATTTTTCCATACACCACGCATGTAATTATAGAAATGCAATGGAACAGATGGCTCTCCAAAAATTGGATTGGTACTGTTATTATAGTAAACAAAACGACGCATACCAAAACGCTCATTGTCCGCTACTCCATCACCATAACCAATTCCCAAGCCGCGGTAAGGAATACCCAATGAATCTGTAGCGTTGATGATATCCGTTGTCAAGGGATTATCTATATTGTCTTCATCCTGATAAGGGCCTTCAAAAAAGTCAATTCCCACAGCTGGTGGATTCAAACCATATCCCAAAGATGAAGATGATGTCTGGTCATTGTTATCACCATTGTAGCAATAACCCAAACCTCTTTTCACGTCACAACCAACGTAGTCATCTGTAGCAGTTCCCAAATCAGCATCTACCCAAGATCCAAAGTAGGTGTCAGTCAAAGTCTGTGTTCCTTGATTGATCAATACGTAGTTATAGAAGGTCATGTTGTTAATTTCATCATTCGAGTTGAATGCGAAAGCCTGTGCACGAATCTCCATACCAATGGGCTGTCCTTGAGATTCGGTATGTGCGTTACCCTTGTCATTAAATATCCAATAGAAAGTTTGGTCACCGAACAATGGAACTATATCTTCTCTTTTGCGTGATGCGCAATTCACCTCTCTCAAGAAATCATACCATGGATAATCACCATTTTGAGGATTGTAAAAACCATCTTGATCATAGTCATAGAAAGGTGCCAAATACAAATCTTGTCCTGCTGCCGTATTTCCCATCGCTGGGTAATCATAGAAATAACCAGGGATAGAATAGTTCTCCTCGCAATCATCATCGCCTGCAGTTTGGCAATCAAAGAAAGCACGGTGTCTTTGTGCATCTTGACGCAAGGAAACAAAGAAGCGATCATATTGCTCACAAGTATTCTCATTGACAGAAGCACTTCCATCATTGGTCAAAGGACCTGGCCAATAGTCATTTCCAGTTCCTCTAAAAGTCAATGCGGCCAACTTTAACTGTTGGTCAGGAGAACGACCTCCCATCCAGAGCGCGCCAGCGTACAATGAAGAAACACCACCGCCTTTTGGAACCTCATATGACGGCATGCTATTGGCACGATCCATCCACATATTACCACCCGTCTCGATGGTGGCTTTTACATTGTTCCATTCCAAGTCTTTAAGACCTGTCGCTGGAGCACAAGCCGCCGCCTTCACTTGTCCATTTGCTGCATTATCTGATTCATTGCGCACATTAATTGATTTGTACGCAGACGCACTCATGGTCATCACCGCCATGAATACAACCATCACTAATTTCATATATCTCTTTTCCATGGTTTGCTAGGTTGAATTAGAAGTCAAATCTCAATCCCAAACGAATTTGACGAGGTGCGCCGTAATTGCCGGGGTTATTGACGAACATACTATAATAGTTTCTAAAAGAATCTGGTGAGTTCTGGGTCTCTATTTGTGACTGATACTGAGCGGCAGCTAAGAATCCATCATCATCAGGTGTACCCGTAAAACGATAAACACTATTGATATTCATTGTATTCAAAAGATTATTCACCCACAAATACACATTCAAATTAGCCGCTTTCTTTTTACCATCCTTACCATTCAACTCAATGTTAAAGTTGCGGTCAATATTCATGTCAACATTGAACTGCCATGGCAAACGCGCACCATTGATGGAACCCTCTGTGGTTGGAGAAACCTCACCAGTAATGGGCGTAGCGATAACTTGTGGTGTATATGGAGTACCTGAACCCAAGTTGGCAATAAAGTTAACCCCAGTGTTTTCGAAGATGGGCTTATTGAACCAAACAGGACCATTGTAATCCGCTCCAGAACCATAACGGTAATCAACAGTTGTAACGATGCGGTGTCTTTGATCGTAGTTCACGGGATTCACCGTTCTCAAATTTGGCAATCCAGCATTGATCAAAGCCAATTGTGTTTGTGTTGATGAACCTGTACCATCTGCAAATTGCAAGGTGTAAGAGCTCTTCAACCACAAATTACCTGTTGGTCTTAGGTCATAAGAAAGAGTCAAACCCTTTACCGTTCCAAAGTCAATGTTATCAAATGAGCGGTACGTAGCAGGATATGCTCCAATAAATGATCTCACCTGGATCATATTGCGCAACTCACGGTAAAATGCCTCAACTTTCAACGATGAAGTTTTTGACAACACTTGTTGGAATCCTAGTGCATAATCTACTGTGCGCTCTGGCTTCAAATTGGGATTGTTTAACAACACATTGCGGTTGGTATTCAAATACAAATAATCGATTGGATTAAATCTATTTTCACCCGTTGGACGCTGTGTCAAGACATCATAATGCGCAAAAAACAGAGCCTCATCAGAAATAGGGAAAGAGAAGGCAATACGAGGCATGAAATTCACCACTGGCTCGTACTCCTTGAATGACTTAGATGTCATTTCTGCCTTAGGGTCAACTTTCAAGAAAGGCTTTACTTGTCCGCCAGAAGCAACTGAAGTAAATGGATCCGAGACCAATGCTCCTGATGCGTTGTACCAATTATTTCCATCGCGGTATCCAGTAATGGCTGATGGCTGATCGATATTATCCACATAAACAACGAAATCTTCCCCAATATTGTTGGGCTTAACTGCGCCAAACTTACTGAAATCAACCTCGCCAGCTGTATAAGCTTCACTGATCACAAATGGATCAATTGGCACATATTGATTCGCATCATAGCGATCTATTCTCAATCCGACATTGAAAATCAAGTCGTCAAAAGCAAATTTGTCCATCACATATCCTGAGATATAAGTGGGCTCAAAAGCGCCAATTCTTCTCGTCTTAAAGCTTTTTCCATCAGTCAATGAATACTCCTCAGAGAAAAAGTCATCAATTGTTGGACGACGGCCAGACAATTTGTTTCCATAAGGATCATAACCATAATATGTGACAATATTATTACCTTGATTCAACAAATCATCGGCACCAAACATGGTAATGCTCAAATCATCTGGATTCAATGCGTCTACATTAATAAAGTCTGATCCATTGACATCCAACCCCAAAGACTCACGCAGGTTGTAGTCAAATTCAAATTGGTCAGCACCCACCAAATTGCTATAATTCACATAAGTAATTCCGTTATCAGTAAAATACGTAGGGTTATTCACATCCAACTCTCGGTTATGGAAATTCGCCAATTGACGGGCGCGCAACCACAAACCTACTGGAGCTACCCGATAACCGGCGTCTCTTCTTTGTTCAAACTCAAATCCTACTTGAATGGCGTGGTCTCCAATGTCTGCCGAACCTGTTCCAGAAACACGGAATTGTTTATTAGAATTAACACTATAGTTATTGCTCTGTCCACCGACGTGGTTCCACAATCCATAAGTTCTTGCTGGCGTTTGACCATTGATCAAACCATTGTTCCCTTGGATATTGGTTAAAGAAGCGTACGGCGACTCACCAATTTGTAAAATCTCTGTGGTAAATTCATTATTGACAGCGTCAAAGAATCCATCATCCGTGATCAAAACATCGGACCCATTCACCACTTCATTCACACTGATTGGAGTGTCAAACAAACCAAAGAACTGATCGGTAATGGATGCCAAATCTTGATTGTACTCACTAGGTCTGAAAGCCACATTGACATCCTGCCAACCATTTTGGATGTAATACCCACCCTCAGGAGCCAAAGAATAAGAACGTGCACGCAACTGATCAAAATAACCCACATGGCCATATCTAAACAAATTATCTCCATGTGTTTCATCTTCTCTTCTCGTAAATGAGCTCGTATAATCCATCATGATGGAGTAAAAAACATTCTTTAATGCTGATGTTTCATCTTCTCCATTCTTGAATCTTTGGCTAAACTTTACATAACCTCTCCAATCCAAATCTGTCTTACGCTCATTATTATTCCAGTTCATTAACATTCCGTTGCGCTGGGGGTCACCATTTACAGCGTACTCATTTCCTGATTGATATGCAACGGTACCTCCTACTGTTAATGTCATGGTCTCAGAAGATGTCAAATCTACTTTACCAACCAAATTCAAAGCTCTATTGCGAACATTCATTCTAGCGTCAACACGCTCAAAAGCATCCTTTCCCAAGAAGTCGGCATTGTACAATGCGCCGTTGACTGTTCCGTCCGCTTGAATATTCTGACGCAATGGATTCAATAACAATTCATTTCTCACATCATCCTTCATCTTAAATACCCCACCAAACAAAGGATCTCTATCTACAATGTCTGTGTAATTGCTTGACACGAAAAAACCCAACAAAGGGCGACCTTTAGAACCGTCAGCTTTCTTCTTGAACAACAATGGTCCTGAAAGTGATCCTTCCAAAAGATTGTAACCATACTTGTCCAAACCTCTCACTTTATCGTTAATCATAAAGCCAGATGAAATGGCTTCACCACCTCCAGTGAAATTAGCTGATGCAGAACGCAGTGAGATGTTGATTACACCACCGGTAACGTCACCAATGTTTGCTGGAACACCTCCCGTAATTACCGACACCTCTTCAATTGCTGATTTAGGCAAAGAAGAAGAACCCCTCACTTTGATACCGTCGATGTAAATCCAAGTAGAACCTGTACGAGCACCACGGATAGAAATACCACCTCCCGTTCCTGCACTACTAACACCAGCAACCGTTTGGGCCAAACCCAAAGCGTCACGAGAAGGCATGCGAGCCAATTCCTCACGCGTAACCGTTCCTCCAGATGCACCTCCATCCTTGTCAATCAACGGAACTTTAAACTCATTGATTTCCAAAGTTTTCATTTCCTTACCCGCCGATAACTCGGTGTTGGCAAACTGAATTTTACCTCCAGAAATGGGTACCCCCTTCAACTCTTGTGAAGTGTAACCCACAAAATTGAATTGGACATCATATACCCCTGGATCAATGGGTTTAATGGTGTATTCACCGTCAATATCTGTTGCCCCTCCGGTAATCAGGTTACCATTGAGGAATAATATTACGTTTACAAACGGTAATGGCTGCTTGGTATCTTTATCAGTTACCTTTCCCTTCAAAGTACCAGTGTTTTGGGCGATAGCGCCTGTCAATGTGACCAGCAAACCAACCAACAATAGCGTAACTTTTTTCCGCATATTAGGATAGAATTAATTGTACGTTTCCTTTGTTAAAGGGTGCTAAAATAAGGAAAAAGACCTTTTTTAACTCATCTTAACACCAACTATTTATTTTATCTGTTCTTCAATATTGATTTCCAAATGTTTAGCTTTTAAAAACTCCCCTCAATCACCGCTGAAATCAACGACTTCTTGTCAATTCCCACTGCTAATGCCTGCTGAGGAATGATGGACGCTTCAGAAAATCCAGGTACGGTATTCACCTCAATAATAAATGGTACGTTTTCCTGAATAATAAAATCCACCCTTATCATTCCCCTGCAATTTAAATCACGATAAATGTCCGCCGCTAAATGCTGAACATGCTCAAAAATTTCTGAATCCACCCTTGCTGGTGTAATCTCCTCTGACTCCCCGTTGTATTTGGCTTCAAAATCAAAAAACTCATTGGCTGTGACTATTTCCGTCAAAGGCAATGCTCTCAACTTCCCTTGCCATTGAATCACGCCGCAAGTCACCTCAGTCCCGCTAACAAATCGCTCAATGATGGCCTGAGCATCTACCGCTAAGGCCTTATGAATGGCAACTACCAATTCAGTTTGCTCCTTGACCTTAGATGTCCCCAATGAAGAACCGCCATTGTTGGGCTTAACGAAACAAGGGAGACCAACCTTTTGCAATATTTCATCAACCTCAATTTGCTCCCCTCTTCCTACGGTAACACTATTGGCCACCTGATAACCCAATTGATGCAAGGCGTCTGTTGTTGCTTTCTTGTTAAAAGTCAAAGCCATGTTTAATACGTCTCCAGTTGTATAAGGCAATCCTATCAACTCAAAATACCCTTGCAACAAGCCATTCTCACCTGGCGCACCATGAACGATAATAAAAACACCATCAAATGTTACTTTATCGCTTCCAATAAGGACTGAAAAGTCATTCTTGTCCAACATCAACTCCTCTCCATGCTCTGATAGTGCATACCAGCGATGTCTTTCAATGACCACTTGAGTAGGCGAATATTTTTCTCGGTCAATATTGGCCATCACCAT
>CANGVU010000049.1 GCA_947457325.1 Flavobacteriales bacterium
CGGTACAGGTCCCCAAACAATCTTGAGCGTGAACTTTGCCGCAGGCGCAGACAACGTGGAGTCGCCAGGGACAGGCATCGACCGATGGTTCCAGTTCACAGCCCAGGCCAACGCCATTCGTTTGGAACTCATAGGCAGCACATCAGCGCTGGATGACAATGATATTGCGTTGTATGATTATACAACAGCGACTGGCCAAGAACTGATACCAATCCACTTGGAGAATGATGTAACCCCAGTAGCCTCTGGGATTTCAATGGACGGTGGGAATGAGATTTTGTATTTTGATCAGTTGGTGGAGGGTAACGTTTATTGGATTTGTGTTCGAAATTTGAATAACAGTTACGGCTTATCATCATTGCGAATAGCATACCTCAGGGGAAGCGCCATGGACATCGGACCGTATACGAGTTACACTAACATTTATAACAACACCTGCCAGAACTTCAAATGCAGATTCAGGCCAGGCGCTTCTTATTATACGTTCAATCTTTGGGATGGCAACTTAGCACTAAACGCACCCCAATGGATTTACTCAACAGCTCCTTCCACCACGGTTGTAGCCTCAACAGTTCTGCAGTTGGGAAAATTGGTAGTAGCCAACATCAACAATGCGCCAGTTCAACACACTGTAAAGGTAGATGCGCACTATGCACTCAAAGATGCTTATGGCAATACGGAGCAGGTTGTTGGATATGGCGTCACTCCGGGGGTATTTACGTTGAATACCGAAGCTGATTTGAACTTGAGAACAACGGATCGTTGTCCAACATACAAGAGTCCAACATTTGGTTCAATAGCCACAAACCGCAGTGTATGCGGCACGGTAAGGTATATCTGGCAGTTAACTATGAATGCTCCGTCACCGGGACTTCCGCAGGTGGTAAATGGTTCAATGGGTGGTTCGCGAATATTGTCCGTGGGATCAATTCCGGGAATCGCCATTAATCAGCAGTACAATGTGAATATTGCATCTCGGCACATCGACCAACAAACTCAGAGTAACTTTGGTTCCACGCAATGTATGCGCACGTATGGTTTTGCAGGAGCGCCGGTTATCGATAATGAAGATCCCACAACACAACAATGGGAAAGCAGGGCTTTGATTTATCCCAACCCCAACCAAGGTGAAGGAATTACCATCAACTTGGTAGGAATGGAAGGTGATGTAAACATTTCATTGATGGATGCAACAGGAAGGTTGTTGGAAAAGACAATGTGGAATGTAGAAGAATATGCGTCCAGAGAATGGCGTTTTAATCAAACATTGAGCAGTGGCTTGTATGAGGTCAGAATCCAACAAGGGTCAAGACAAGAAACGCAACGGATGTTGGTGGTCAGGTAGGTTACGTTTGATATAGGTTAAAGAAAAACCCCTGTCGAGAGATCGGGGTTTTTTATTTGGCTGACTAGAATATGTTTTTTGTTCTATCTAACAACTCGACAACATTCTTCACATCAAACTTCCTCATCATATTTTGACGATGGGATTTTACAGTAAGTTCACTCAGAAACAAGATGTCCGCAATTTCTTTACTGGTCTTTCCAGCCTTGATGTGATGAAGTATTTCTTGTTCTCTTTTTGTTAAAACAATGCTTGATTCTTTTTCAGTAAGTATTTTTTCCCAAACCAAATCTGACTGAATGTACTTTGTGCTTTGTTCAATACTTAGGAGACAGTTTGTTAGGGTTTGCAAATCTGCATTTTTTTGAATGTAACCCCAGAACGGAAATCCCTCAATTTTAAGTCCCAATTCCCAAGGATGGGAGCTGGTGTAAAGAATGATATTTTGATTGGGTTTTTTAATTTGTAACAATATTAAATCATCTAAAATATTCTCCTCTTGCAAGTGAATGTCTGCAATGACTATGTTGCATTGTTCAAGTTGCATAATCTCAGCTTCTTTTTTGGGGAATGATGAATATAAATTGACGTGGCATTCTTTCCATATCAAATGAACCATCGTTTTTATGCCATTTGCTACCATCGGATGGTCTTCTATGATTCCAATCTTGTTCATGTGTCTAGCGGTATTTCAGCATTCAATTGAAAACCTTCTCCTGCCTTGCTTTCAATATTGCATATTCCACGGCATACATTGATCATCTCTTTTATTTGCAGGATTCCAATTCCATCTTTAGTGTCCTCGTTGTTTTTTATGCCAATCCCATTGTCTTGATAGGTGATATAAAGATGCTTATTTTCGACAAAGCATTGCACTTGTATCTCGGAAGCATTTGCGTGTTTGATAGTGTTATTTAAACATTCTTGGATCACCAGCATCACAACCAATTGAATATTTGTGGTGGTATGGTTGCATGCAGGAGTTATTTCTACATAGTGTTTGATTTGCTTTGCTTTGGAAATTTCCTTTACAAACAGCTGAATGCAATGCGCCAAACCAAATTTCGTTAACACTTGTGGAGATAGGAAATGCGCTGTATTTCTCACATCTTCAATCAATGCAGTGGCTTGGCTATTCAGCAATGAGTGAACTTCACTTGGGATGGCACTTTTGTTTTGTTCTAAGTTGTTTTTTAAGCCAACCAATTCCATCCCTATGTGGTTGTGTAAAAGTTGACTGATTCTCGATAATTCCCTCAATTGAATGGCGGCAATTCGCTCATTGATTTCGATGTCTTTGTTCAATAGGGCAAATTCTAAACTTTTATTTTTTTGCATGAAATCAATGAAGCGCAAGGCAACGATACCCCCAATAATGAGACAATCCATTCCCAAAATGATGGGAACAAAGTGCTGTTGAACAACAGAGTCATCTGTATATCCAAACCGATGTCCCAAATATTGAAAGTGAGTTAGAATGAAAAGTGTAGAGGCAATTAAAAACGGTATCGCGTAACGATCGCCTTTTCTTAAAGATAATATGGCACAAACGATGACAATGATTAGGGTGATTTGCTGAAATGCCAATGATATCGCCAATGAGTAGTATTTGTAAGAATTGTCATATAGAAAGGGAGATATGGCAGAGGCCGTCAAGACATATCCCAACCAAATGAAACCATATCGTTTAATTCTTGCAGACCATTTTGGATAATGATACCCAATTGAAACGGTATTGATGAAGAAAAACAAATAGATAGGAAAAGCAATGGAAAGGGACAATGGCCTTACGATATCAATGATCCAATTGGATTCATAGTTGATGATCCAATGAATATAACCAAAGTCAGAAAGTGTGTAAATGATGGAAAGTCCCAAAAATAGACTGTACAAGTAGTTCAATACATTTTTGGCATTGAATACAATGTATATATTGATAATGAAAGCGGCTACGAGTATTCCCAAAAGTATACCAGACAATAAGAAGTAATTGGTTTTTCTGCTGTCTAGCTCTTCATGCTTAAGTATTTGGATTGAAGTGAAGAAGGGTTCATTGCGCTTATCTAAGTACAGTAACATGTACTGCTGTATGGTGTCTTCTGAAATGGGGAGAATATATTCAGGAAAATGTATAGGCCTATTGGCAAATGCCATGTGATCACCCATAATGTTTGTGCTGTCTAGTATTTCATCTCGGGAATTGAGGTAATAGCATTGAACGCGGTTGATGTGGCTGTTGGGAATAAGCAAGAAAAGAGATGGGTGATTTTTTAATGATTGAAGTGGTATTTTAATCCATAGTGCAGGATCTTGATTGCTGAGTGTTTGAGGTGCTGTGGTTGTGAATAAGGCTTTGTTTTTTTCAAAGACAGAAAATCCAGGTTCGCCACCGGGCTCCCAAAGAAACTCAGTTCCAGCAGGGAAAGATTGTAGTTTATTTTGGAAATAAAAATTGAGTTCGCTTCCAGCCAAAAGGACCATTGGCAAGAGGGATATGAGGATGGTGATCCAAATACAGCGCAGGTTGGAAATCAATTTACTTTGCACAGTACTAAACTACAAACTTGTAGCAAAAGAAAATCTACTCCTTTAGGAGCAGTTTTTACATTTCTTTTACCCTTGTTATGGTTTGTAAAATTCGGTGGTCTCAATCTCATTGCTCTGATTGAGGCTTCTGTCGATCACATGCAATTTGAATTTGCACGTATCGTAATTGCTGGGTAAGTAGTAGATGGGATTGATGTCTAATGTAACCGTTCCTTTTTGTGCTTTGTATTGTCCCTCTGGCACTGCAACAGGAGCTCGATAATAAAATGGAATGATGTTGGGGTCTAGGCAAGGATCCAAACTCACTTTGACCCATGTACCATTTTGTTTTTCATAATAATCACAGAAAACATTGTAACGGGTAGTGCAATCCGCAAATACACCAGCGGTATCCTCTTGATTTAATCCAAAGTTTCCATCGCCATCGGTAATGGAAAAAATCAATTGCGCGCCTGTTCCATTTGATTTTGCTGCAAAAGATTTGAAGGTGATTTGCGGTTCATCAGGAAAGGTTTCCAAATCCATACACCCCCAACAAAGGGTGGATAAACTGAAAAGGATGATTCCCATTTTTTTGCGCATATCACAAAGTTAATCAAACATGGCCTTGATGTAACTTTGTCCAGTGAATCGCGAAGCATTTATTTCTTCTTTGTTTCAAGGCAATAGTTCTGATTTTTTTCAAGGGCGCGCCTTGGAATTGTTTCGCTATCAATACAAGCACAATGTTATTTACCGGGCATACTCGGATGCCTTGGGTATTTCTGTTCACCAGGTTAACGCCATTGAAGAGATTCCATTTCTGCCTATTTCATTTTTTAAAACGCATCGGGTGTCGTCTTCCACATCATCTGTTATGCGCACATTTGAGTCCAGCGCTACTACGGGTCAAACCACATCCAAACATCATTTGGTAGATTTGAAATTGTATGAACGCTCCTTTTTAGCCCATTTTATTCAGCGATATGGACACCCATCGGAGTATGAAATGTTGGCCTTATTGCCATCCTACTTGGAACGCAACAATTCATCATTGGTTTACATGGTGGATTATTTGGTCAAGGCCAGTGGTGGCAATCAAAATGCATTTTTTTTGTATGATTTTATTGCCTTAAAAAAACGATGGGATAAAGCTCTGGCTCAAGGAAAGAAGGTGATGTTGTGGGGCGTGACCTTTGCCCTGTTGGATTTTGCCCTGCAATGTCCAGGGCAAATGGACAATACCATCATTATGGAAACGGGAGGGATGAAAGGCAGGGGCAGAGAGCCCATCAGACAGGAGGTCTATGGTGCATTGCAGCAGGCATGGCCCAATGTGGACATTCACAGTGAATATGGAATGACCGAACTGTTGAGTCAAGCCTATGCCGCTGAGATGGATGCCTTGGAGACACCAGATTGGATGCGGGTTTGGGTTAGAGATATTCAAGATCCGTTGGGTCCTTTACAAGAACAGGGTAGGGGAAGCCTGCACATTATTGATTTGGCCAATGTGGACAGTTGTGCCTTTGTTGCCACCCAAGATTTGGGTGAGATTGCTGCTAATGGCCGATTCAAGGTCTTGGGACGCTTGTCCTATGCGGAAACCAGGGGTTGTAATCTTTTGTATCAACCCTGAGGCAACCCTTTTTATTTTTCATCGTCTTTTTAATGCGAAGAGCAAATCGCACCAAAGTACTTGCGTTGGAATTAACAACGGTTAACCAACTTGAGAAACATGATTTCCTAAACAAACAACAAGGGAAGCAGAAATGCTTCCCTTGTTGCTTTATGCAGTGCATTGGTTTTTATGCTTACATTGGTATGGTCAATTACGACAAACTTTCATGAATAAATTGGAAATCATACCCGATCAATTGCGCGCTTTATTGGTAGCGGAAATGCCCGATGATTTAACTACATTATTTCTTGATCTTAAAGATGCTCCCATCAGCAAAGGTGAATTTAGCTTCTATACCTCTGTTGCCTCTGTTTTCAGTAGCAAAATAGAAGGGGAGGAGATTGAACTGGATAGTTATATCAAACACAAAGGTTGGGGAGTGCAATTTGAACCTGATTACACGCGCAGAGTCGATGATTTGTATGGTGCCTATCAATTTGCAAAAATCAATACACTGAATGAAGAAAATTTGGCCCAGGCCCATGTTTTATTGTCCAGTAGTATACTTCCTCAACATCATCGCGGTAAATGGCGTTCTCAAAATATGTTCGTTACCAATGCCCAAGGTCAAATTGAATACGTGGCTCCATCACCGTTGGAATTGGAAAATGAAATGCAAAAGTTTTTTAATGATTTGCAAATTCTGCTAGCAATAGAGATGTCATTCAAAGAAACGTTTTTTTATGCGGCATGTCTGCATTTGATCTTTGTTAAAATCCATCCATGGAATGACGGTAATGGACGAACAGCAAGACTTTTGGAGAAGTGGTTTTTGGCCCAAAAACTTGGTCCTAAGGCTTGGTTCCTGCTAAGTGAGAAGTATTATTTTGAAAACAAAGAACATTATTATCAGTCGCTCAAGAATTGTGGTGTTGAATACCAAAATTCCAATTGGCACGCTGCCATTCCCTTTTTAAAGATGCTCCCCGCTTCTCTCATTAGCCCAGCCTAGGCAACCTATTTTTTTGTCATTCGTCTTTTTATTGAGCGCCGTTGCTCACAAAAACCTTAAACCTATGGAATTCTTGCTCGCTTGGAGTGATATCTGGAAGCAATTCGCTCCTTTTATCATCACTTTTATTGTTGTTTCCGCAATTGGTTTTTTAGGAAAAGTCGCACTATTCAGCAAAGCCAATCAGCCGTATTGGGCTGCCTTTGTTCCCATTTACGATGTTATCATTACCATGCGCTTAGTGGGACGTCCAGATGCGCATGCCTTTCGCATGTTGATTCCAGTTTACAACATTTATTTTGCCTATCTGGTATGCACGGAATTGGCCCAGGCCTTTGGAAAAAACAAATGGGTAGACTATGCTTTGGCCTGTGTGTTCAATATCTTCTACATCCTACACTTGGCCTTTTCCTATTCAATAGAATACCAAGGTCCTGTTTATCATCCCAAAGTCCCTGCATCCAATGCGGTGGTCTAAGCTTGAAACAATGATTTGGCTTGTTCTATCACCAATGGCAATCCATTGACATCTGTTCCACCACAAGTGGCAAAGCTGGGTTGCCCCCCGCCTCCACCTTTGATTTCTTTGGCCCATTCTTTTACGAGTTGTCCTGCATGACAACCCCATCCTTGAACCGCATCTTCACTCAAGGCTACGGTAATCATAGGTTTTCCATTGTTTACACTGGTAATCAAAGCGCCAAAGGATGGAAATTCTGCTTTCAGTTGGAAACAAATGTCCTTGATGGATCCGGCTTCCAAATCAGTATCGACAAACAAAAGGTTGCGTCCATTGTGCGCGGTAATTAGCCCTTTCCAAACTTGCTTCACCTGCTGTGCTTGGGCGCGCTGCATTTCTTCCAGTTGCTTTTGCAAGTCACTTACTTTTTGCTGTAAATCTTTAACCGCCTTTACTGCATCTTTGTTTTTTAATGCAACGCGAACTTCCTCCAACTCGGCCAGCTCTCCTGCAATGTGTGCGTCAGCTATTTCTCCCGCTATGGCCTCTATTCTTCTAATTCCAGCTGCTACGGCTCCTTCTGATTGAAGCTTGAAACGCTTGATC
>CANGVU010000050.1 GCA_947457325.1 Flavobacteriales bacterium
AAAGGGTGATTCGCGTTTATGAAGGACATGAATTGGAGCATCGCGGAAATGACTTTTACATCGATGGACAAAAGGCGACACAATACACTTTTGAAAGTGATTACTATTGGATGATGGGAGATAACAGACACCACAGCGCAGACAGTCGTTTCTGGGGTTTTGTTCCGGAAAACCATGTGGTTGGAAAGGCTGTATTTACTTGGTTCTCCAAGGCTGACCCCAACTACCAAGGCCACAGCAAAATCAGGTGGGACAGAATGTTTAAACTGGTGGATTGATCAATGTACGCCGTTCCCACTTTTCTTTTCCCTCCGATATCTTATTGTCTTTTTTTACACCAGGCACATCCGCAAAAGGATGTGCTTTCTTTTTACCACAAACAAAGTCCTAGGAATCATTTCGAAATACTTGGCGCCAATGGTAGGCAAAAAATTACTTTTGGCATAAAGAGCAACCAAGGCATCAAAACGCCTTTGCAGGATGTCTATTTGGATGATGGAGATTGGGCTAGGTCCGCAATTCGGTCTATACAATCAGCTTATGGAAAAAGTGCTTTTTATTTTTTCTATCAGCACGAATTGGAAGACATGATGGCTTCTTTTCCTCAACAAAAATTGGTTGATGCGCAAAACACCATTCACCAATGGCTTCAACGCTATGCAATGGTTCCTGCTTGGCCTCAAACAGAAGAGGTTGTGCAAATCATTACAATAGAAAAAAAATGGGAGATATCATCTCCCATCTCATCGTATCATCAAGTTTTTCAGGATCGCTTTGCATTCCAAAATGATTTGAGCATTTTGGATTTGATGTTTAACCTAGGACCTGAAGCCAAAAGTTATTTGGCTCAACATCCCACTGTTATGCCTGTCCTTGTGGACCGCCAAAGTTCATCGGTATAATGGGATCTTGTCCCAATGTCTCTTGAATCTTTCCGTGCTGCGATTCAAACTTTTGAATGTTATCCGCCAATGCACGTTGCAATCGTTTGGCATGTTGCGGTGTCAATACTATTCTGGATACCACTTTAGCCTTGGGAACACCGGGCATCATTCTGATAAAATCAACGATAAACTCTGCTGGAGAGTGGGTAATTACGGCCAGATTAGAGTATTTACCTTCTGACATTTCTTCGCTCAATTCGATATTGAGTCCTTCGTCCTTTTGTTGTGACATGTTACAATATATTTTTTAGTTCAATTAATTCAGTAATGGTAAAAGTAGGATGAACATTGTGTCGCTGATCATCGAACTTTAAAAAAACTTGATCCATCCCCACTCCTCTTGCACCTAGGATATCGGCATCCCAATCATCCCCAATCATAAGGCTCTCTTCAGCAGAAGTTCCCGCCAATTCAAAAGCATACTGAAAGATCTTAGGGTTTGGTTTTCGCACTCCTACATCTTCACTGTTGATGTTGTTTACAAAAAAAGGCGTCAGTCCGCTGCCATCCATTTTAATGCCTTGAATTTCCTTGAACCCATTGGTGATGATGTGCATTGTATACTTGCCATCCAAGTACTTCAAAATCTCCAAAGCGCCTGGAATAACATGCGGTTGACGGGGGCATTGCTCAACAAATGCTGCAGCAAATTGCTCCATCCATTCGGCGTTGTATGCAAAGCCAATGTCGTCCATGGACCTTGAAAATCTTGCGGTACGCAACTCATCTTTGGTCATCGTACCTTCTCTGTACATGGCCCATACCCTAGCATTGTGTTTCAAATAGGCTTTATTAAAGCTTTCAAACAAAGCCTCATCAATTTCAAATTGCACAAACATTTGACGCAATGTGAGTTCCGCATTTCTGTGAATGTCCCACAGCGTGCCATCCAAGTCGAAAAAAAGATGTTTGTACTTACTCATTGTCCTTGCATTTTAATACAACGTCACACAAACGGTGACTATAACCCACTTCGTTGTCATACCATCCCACTACCTTGACCATATTGCCGATGACGGAGGTAAGCCCTGCGTCATAAACGCAACTGTGTGCATTGCCAATGACATCACAAGACACAATAGGATCTTCCGTATACTCCACAATTCCGGCCCATCTGGATTGGGCAGCTTTTGCAAATAGGTCATTGATTTCATCCGTGGGCAGTGGTCGCTTCACGATACTAGTAATATCCGTCAATGAACCATCCGGCACAGGGACGCGCATTCCGCAGCCTCCCATTTGATCCGAAAGATGCGGGAAGATTCTGGTCAGCGCCTTTGCCGCACCGGTTGTTGTTGGTACTATGCTTTGAACTGCAGCCCTTCCCCGACGCCAATCTTTGTGCGGAGCATCATGCAAACGTTGATCTCCTGTGTAGGAATGAACTGTAGTGATGGAGCAACTTTCTATTTGACAATGTTCGTCAATCAATTGAATCATGTGGGCTGCGCTGTTGGTGGTGCAAGACGCACAACTGATGATATTGGATTGATGGATGACGTCATCATTGATTCCCAAAACCACCATGGGCACATCCTCCTCTTCTGAAGGTGCTGATAAAATGACCTTGCTTACTCCGTTGGAAAGATGACCGCTCAATTGCTCATGGCTTTTGAAAAGCCCTGTACACTCAATAACTACATCCACTTCCCATTGCGACCAATCGATAACCTCATTGGGGTTGGTTTTTTGATAATAAGAAGTATTACTATCATTGACACTCCAACCACTTTGAGAACGGGCAATTGTATTTTTCAAAGATCCATGTATACTGTCATACTGCAGCAGATGAAACATGGTCTTTTCATCATACAAATCAGCCACGACAACAATTTGAATATTGGGATAATTCAGGGCTGCCCTGTAGACCCCCCTTCCAATTCTTCCAAAACCGTGAATTCCAACCTTAATCAATCGATTGTCTTTCATTACAACATGTGCTTTTCAGCATGATAAGATGAACGGACCAAAGGACCACTCTCCACATGTCGGAATCCCATTTGTTTTCCCAAAGTCTCATACTCTGCAAAGCGCTCTGGAGTAATAAATTCGGCAACTGGTAAATGTTTGGGCGTTGGCTGTAAATATTGACCCAGGGTAATAACATCCAAACCAACTGCTCTCAAGTCTTCCATGGTTTCCAAAACCTCCTGATGTGATTCACCTAGACCCAACATCACACCACTCTTGGTGCGCATTCCGCCTTGCTTCAAACGGCGCAGCACCTCTAGACTTCTATCATATTTGGCTTGGATTCTGACTTGCTTGGTCAATCTTCTCACTGTCTCCAAATTGTGAGAGACTATCTCAGGAGCTACGTCAATAATGCGTTGTAGATTTTCCCATTTTCCTGCAAAGTCAGGAATCAAGGTTTCCATGGTTACCCCTGGAGCCTTTCTGCGAACTGCCTCAACGGTCTGCACCCAAATCTCTGAACCGCCGTCGGGAAGATCATCGCGATCAACTGACGTGATAACGGCGTGCTTAACCTTCATCAAATGAATGGATTCAGCCACATGCTCAGGCTCGTGCGGGTCGACGTTCAAAGGTCTGCCCGTAGCTACTGCACAAAAGCCACATGACCTTGTACAGATATTGCCCAGTATCATAAAGGTAGCTGTTCCTTCACCCCAACACTCGCCCATATTGGGACAATTTCCGCTTTCACAAATGGTGTGCAGCTTGTGCTCAGTGACCAATCCGCGCACCATTTTGTAATTCTCTCCAGTAGGCAATTTCACTCTCAACCATTTTGGTTTTGGAACACGGCCTGTTGTCAACTCACTCATTTCTTGTTGTATTTTGAACCAAAAAAGAATCGCGTATAAATGGCAGGGAAAATGAAATGGTTTCTTGCCCTGTCATTGTATCGATTCAATATTTCTTGTGACATAATTTCTATTCGCTTGGGGTAAATGTCCGCTGTAGCACCAATTTCAACCCCTCTGATGCCGTTTTCTGAAGGGCTGTATTCAAATCGCAACGCAAATTTGACAAACAATCCCATTTGGACTTTTGTTTCATTCAATCCTGTAAGATTGGAAGATCGCCCGTAAATATTATCGGTGTAATGCTCATTGGGGTTGAATTTTTCCGAACGCACTTGATATCGCCCGAGGACGGTAGAGGCATATAAAATCTGCAAATAAACAGGCTTGACAAATCCAATCGATGGGCCCACTTGCCAAAGACGATCAATCTGCACACCGTTCTTTCTTAACTTTTCTGCAAACTCCTTGTTTTGCCCCATTCCCAGACGCAGCACAAAAAGGCTATTCATTTTCCCATAATAATAGGCCCGCGCTTGTGGGTCTTGGAAATACGATTTGACTTCCTTTTCGTGGCGGTAAAAATGCAAGTCAGCGCTCCATTTCCAAAATGTGTAAGCATCTTTTCCCTTGGTATAAAAATCGCCCCCAAAGCCCCATCCATTGGATTGAAAAGTTAAAGCATAGGACCGTTCACGATCATGCAAAATGTTTCGCGGCACGCCATCATCTGTTACTTGAGCTTTGCCCAAAAAGGATGTGATTGTGATCAATAAAAAAAAGATCCCTGCTTTTTTCATTCCCACAAAGATACATCTTCATCGTAACTTTGTTTTTGAACAAAACATAATAAAAATGCACAGCATAGAGGTACAGTATTTAGGAGAATTGCGTTGCCAAGGATTGCACTTGAGAAGCAACAGTACCATCCTTTCCGACGCACCCGTTGACAATCATGGTCGGGGAGAAGCGTTTTCTCCTACAGATCTCACTTGCACTTCACTGGCCATGTGCATGATTACCATAATGGGAATAACAGCCGAGGAGAAAAATATTAGCCTTCAAAACGTTTCAGCACGCGTCTCCAAGCACATGGGAACAGAGCCGAGAAGAATTGTAGGAATTGGAATTGAAATGGTTGGTAACTGGGAAGAACTCACAGAACGTGAGTTTTCAATAATAAAAAATGCCGCGAACACATGCCCTGTGGCTAAGAGCATACATCCCGACATCCAAGTAGAAACTTTTTGGGTAAACTACCCTTCCCTTACTTGATTGGAGCGCTTACTGCAGCTTTATCATAAGCAGCGCACTTTGGATGCTTCGCAACACAAGCAGCAGCGGTTAAAGCTAACATTACCAAGCAGAATAATAATTTCTTGTTCATGATCGTTGAATTTGAGCACAAATATAAAACAATGATTCTTGTCCGCTTCACTTTAATGTTACTTTTTTCAACACCGTTTTGGGCTATTTCCAAAACACCCCAATACAAATGCTATAAATCAACATCCGATACTCTTCCAAAGCAATATTTGCTTATCAATGGCCCCGATACCATTGTTCAGTCTGATAATCTTACAGCATTCCAGGACAAGACAATACAGTATTTGAAGCGCTACTGGAACAAAGGATATGCCCTGGCGCGGTGTGAATTGATGCCATCAGAAAGTGATATCAGCACAGTAAATTATTTATTCATTCAAGGCAAGTCGATTACCAAAGGGAAAATAACGGGTTGGAACGCTGAAATAATGGATGAGCGGCTAGCACCCTTTGTATTGGACTGGAGAAAAGGAAGACTGCTCACCTCTCAAATGTCAAATTATTCCGGAAATGGATATGGTATTCAAATCAGCAGCACTGAATTGTTTTTTGAGGACAGTATAGCACAATTGAAGGTGAACATGGGACCTTCCAATAATCAGTACTTTGACGGATTAATGGGTCTTCAACAAATTGAAGGAAAATCCGTTTTGGTTGGCGATTTCAAGATCAATTGGATCAATTCACTGAAAAAGGGAGAGTCATTGTTTCTTCGCTGGCAGCGGCAAGATGTTTCTACGCAAAGATTGGAGCTGAAAGCGGAGATACCATTTATTTTTCACCGAGCTTTTGGATGGACCAACTACTTTGACTTTTACAGAAAGAAAGATCAAGTTTTTCAAACCCATTTGAAATCTCAATTGCTGTTTCACCTGCAAAACCAACAAACGTGGTCCAGTGGGATTGAAGTAAAAAACAACCAAAGTTTAAGAACTGGGGATCAACTCTACAGCCAACATCAATTGTGGGTGAATACCTGGAGCGATCAAAATCTGATATTAGAATTTGCCGCTGGCAGAAGAAAAGCAACACAAACCATTTCAGATTCGCTCGTAAAGAAAAATGACAAACTGTACCGCTGGGAGTGCCATTGGCTTCATGGATGGGAACAAAAAGCATGGGTTCTGAATGTGAAGTTGCACAGTATGGGCTACTATGCCCCACAATTGGAAATGGCTGAGATGCTGCGCATCGGTGGACCAAAGAACATTCGAGGATTTAATGTTGAATCGATTTTTGTATCCCTATGGAACGGATTTCAGAGTGAGTGGGGCTATCAACTCCCTAATGTATTGGGCTATCTCTTTGCTGACGGAGGAATAAGTCAAACTTTGGCCATTCGCAATTTCCATCAATCCTATGGTTTGGGAGCCAGAATTAACAGAAATGACATCCAGCTGTCATTAGAATATGGTTGGGGAATCTTCCCAAAACAGTCCATTGATTTTAGACAAGGCATTTTGCATATTGGGTTTAACCAAAGATTTTAAGCGACAATGATGTTGTACATTTGAGGCAATGATTGCAAAAGGGCATAATTTTTTGTTGATTTTGACTTACTGCTTGACCTGGATATCTTGTCAAACAGTACAACCTGCGACATCCAAAGAAAATACCAGCCCCAAACGATACAATTGGCACCAAAGACAGATACATCCTAGCTTTGGCATAGTGGATCGCGACTCTATCCATGGAACCACGATTGAAGTTCAAGTCAACACAGCTGAATTCATTGCTGAGATGCCTTCTTTTTTGGAGTTCAACGCACATGTACTGGTGAATGATAGTGTTATTCTTTACCAAAAAAGATTTCAAATCAACGCTCTTCCCCCAGCAGCGCGTGGAATCTGGCACGGGCGAGTAAATATCCCAAGGAAAGGGCAATACCTTCAAGATGTCGTTTTAAAATTCGGGCCCAATGGCTTGTCGGATCAATTTTACTTGAACTGGGAATTGGGAGAAAGTGGTTGGAAATCCAATCATTATTTACAAACCTATTTTTTGGAAGCTGGTAAAACGCTGATTCGTTCAGGTAAAGGGAAAGCTGTTTTTGCTTCACTGTCCGATAAACTTCCTTCGCCACCATTCTCCACCAATCCACCCTATGTGCCAGATGCTTATGATAATGTTTCTGTTGATAGCATTCAAACACAAGCGGGGGCTTACATTTTTAGCAAAGACAGTGCGCAATCTGTTAATGAAATAATTTACGCCATGGATGCCAACATTCATCCTCAATATCCAGAATGGATCACAACCAGTGAAATGGCAGGTCCCATGCGTTATCTGTGTTCGAAAGAAGAATATGACAAAATAGCCAAATCAACAGATGGACCTGAAAATGCCATGGAGAAATTCTGGATTCAATCCGCTGGTGGTAAAGAAAAAGCGCGAGGACTTATCAAGACCTATTACCAGCGTGTATGGGATGCCAACTATCATTTCACCAGTTATGCCGAAGGATGGAAAACAGACAGAGGTATGATTTACCTCGT
>CANGVU010000051.1 GCA_947457325.1 Flavobacteriales bacterium
ACATGCGGGTTCAGGCATCTGTTTTCTATCAGCAACGTATGCCTGATTTCAATGAAAGATATTGGCCTGGTTCAGGAAATGCGCTGCTTGAACAAGAGACTGGAAAAGGATTTAAGGGTTTTGTGGAGTGGATGTTAAAACCCAACCAAATATTTCAAAGCAATTTGAAGGTTGATTTAGAATACAACCAACGTTGGGTATCCGATTGGATTCAGTGGGTACCCCAAAGCAATGGCATTTGGTCGCCTATCAACTTGAGTGAGGTTCAAGCTCAGTCAATGAACGGAAATATTCAGGGGAATATTTCTTTGGGAAATTCGATATTGCGAACCAAAGCCTTTGGACAATGGAATGATGTATCCATTCAAAGTGATTTGAATCAATTGGATTCCAATGAGGGGCGTCAATTGCCTTATACCCCCAGATGGAAATGGGGAGCAGAGGCGACATGGATGTCCAAAGATTTTTGGTATGCATCATTGCTGTATAGATGGACAGATGCGCGTTTTACCGATGAATCCAATCAATTGGCTTCAGCACTTCCAGCTTTTCAATTGGTTGACTTCTCTATTGGCACGGCCAATACACAAGGATTTGCGCAGTGGTCAGTTGGAGTCGAAAATGTTTTTAACCTGCAGTATCAGGAAATCCGGTCCTTTGCTTTACCAGGAAGAGTTTTTAAATGTCAAATAAATATCCAAATAAAATGAAAAAGTTAACCGCATTGTTTCTAATGTTTGCCGTCATTGCCGTTTCTTGTAAAAAAGACAAGGCTCCTGAAGAGAATACCTCAACACCCTATGATTTGCGTGATGGATTGTGGTGGGTCAACGAAGGCGCTTTCAATGGGAACAATGGTAGTGTTGATGTCATCACAGATGATAGTCGTGTTGCGCGTGATGCCTTTCGTCAGAGCAATGGCACAGGAATGGGAGACGTGCTGCAGCGGGTCAATGTTTTTGGTGATCAATCTTTGGCAGTGCTCAACGGCAGCAATCAAGTGATAGTGATGCATACAGCAGATATGAAAACGGTTCGGGTCATTGCCAATTTGGATTATCCACGTGATGCGGTAATCGTAGGTGCCTATGTTTACATTGCTCAAGGGGCTTTGGGCGGTAAAGTTGGAAAATACCGACTAAGCGATGGAGCCTTGGTGAATGAGCTGACAGTAGGTCAGGGTCCTGAGCGATTGCTTGAGGACAATGGAAAGTTGTGGGTGCTCAATAGTGGTGGATGGGCAGTTGACAACACGATCTCATTGATCGATTTGTCAACTTTTTCGGTAGCGCAAACCATAACTGTTCATGATAGACCTGTAGATATCGAGTTGGATGAGAGTTCAGGAATGATCATGGTACTTTGTTCTGGTGATATCCTTTACGATGCGAACTGGAATATAACAGGTCATACTTCTGCAGCTATTTATTGGATTGATAATTCAAATTTGAATGTCACTTATTACGAGTTGCCAGTGAGTGGAGATCACCCCAGAAGCATTGCTTGGTCCAATTCAAGAAATGAATTGTATTTGGCCAATCAAGGAATTGATGCTTTTGATGTCCAAGGAAATGAAATTTGCAGTATCTGCTGGACCGGCGATGCTTATGCCGTGGATGCAGACAATGAGGGCAACGTATGGGTCATGAGTACGCCTGATTTCACCAGCGAAGGAATTATGAATAAGGTGAACGCAGCCAACTGGCAAACCATTGCGAGTTATGCATCTGGAATTGGAACATCCGCCGTTGTTGATCCACGGTAAATTCAACGGATTTATTTGTTATATTTGCACGAATTTATTTTTCTGTAAATTCATTGCACATGTCTAAATTTTCGAACAAAGTAGTCGGCGAAGGATTAACCTACGATGACGTCTTGTTGATTCCTGCATTTTCGCAAATTCTACCGCGTGAGGTTTCTACTCACTCCAAATTCTCGCGAAACATTTCATTGTATGCCCCAGTTGTGAGTGCAGCGATGGATACCGTTACGGAGTCAGAGATGGCTATCGCAATGGCGCGTCAAGGAGGTATCGGTGTGATACATAAGAATATGACCATTGCAGCGCAAGCTGCGGAAGTTCGCAAAGTGAAGCGTTCTGAAAGTGGAATGATTCAAGACCCCATTACGTTGTCTCAAACGGCAACGGTAGGAGATGCCTTATCCATGATGTCAGAGAATAAAATCGGAGGTATTCCCGTGGTGGATGATCAAGGTAAATTGGTAGGTATCGTTACCAATCGCGATTTGCGTTTTGAAAAAGAAATGACCAAGCCCATTGATCAAGTGATGACCAAAGAACACATTGTCACTACGGATAAACCCAAGGATCTGAAGGCTGCTGAAAGTATATTGCAAGAGAAGAAGATTGAGAAATTGCCTGTGGTGGATGAGGCAGGTCGTCTCATGGGATTGATTACCTACAAGGATATTTTGAAGTTGAAGCAATTCCCCAATGCTTGCAAAGATGGCATGGGGCGTTTGCGTGTAGCTGCGGCTGTGGGCGTAACTTTTGACACCATGGATCGAGTGCAAGCCTTGGTAAATGCAGGCGTAGATGCTGTGGTAATAGATACCGCGCATGGTCACTCCAAGGGTGTGATTGAGACGTTGAAGAAAGTGAAAGAAACATTTGGTGAAAAGATTGATATTGTAGTCGGAAATATAGCAACTGGTGCAGCTGCCTTGGCATTGGTTGAGGCTGGTGCCGATGCGGTTAAAGTTGGAATAGGTCCAGGAAGTATTTGCACCACACGCGTTATTGCTGGAGTAGGTGTACCTCAATTGACAGCCGTGATGAACGTTGCCGAGGCATTAGAAGGAACAGGAGTTCCCATTATTGCAGATGGAGGAATTCGTTTTACTGGTGATATTCCCAAAGCCATTGCGGCAGGGGCGTCTACAATAATGGTAGGTTCCATGCTTGCTGGTACGGAAGAGTCGCCTGGAGAGACCATCATTTATGAGGGGCGAAGATTCAAGAGTTACCGAGGAATGGGTTCTTTGGAAGCGATGCAACACGGATCAAAGGATCGATATTTTCAAGACGCGGAAGATGATATCAAGAAGTTGGTGCCCGAAGGAATTTCAGGTCGTGTTCCTTTCAAAGGAACGGTTCAGGAAGTCATGTACCAAGTGATAGGGGGATTAAGAGCAGGAATGGGATATTGCGGAGCAAAGGACTTAGAATCTCTTCAGACAGCACAATTTGTTCGAATTACTCACTCAGGAATCAAGGAGAGTCATCCGCATGATGTCTTTATTACCAGAGAAGCTCCCAATTACAGTATAAAGTAAGACCATGGAATTGCTCAACGGTTCATTGATCTCCAATACCATTAAGACGGAATTGCAAGCAAAGGTCAATGACCGGAAAGCAAAAGGTCTTAAGGTTCCTCATTTGGCAGCCATTATCGTTGGTGACGATGGAGCCAGCAAGACTTATGTTCAAAGCAAAGTCAAATCTTGTTTGGATTTGGGTTATGAATCAACTTTAATTGAGTTGTCTGAAAATACAACACAAGATGAATTGCTGAATAAGATAAACCAATTGAACAATGATCCATTGATAGATGGATATATTGTTCAGTTGCCACTTCCAAGGCACATTGACGAAACTGCGGTGTTATTAGCTGTGGATCCTGCCAAAGATGTGGACGGATTTCATCCTGAAAATGTAGGAAGAATGGCTTTGGGTTTACCGGCTTATCTCCCTGCTACTCCGTCGGGAATCGTTGAATTGTTGAGCAGATACAATATCGAAACGGCTGGAAAGAAATGTGTTATTTTGGGTCGTTCGCATATTGTTGGCATGCCCATGTCGCTTTTGATGCAGCGTAACCATCCGTTTGGAAATTGCACCGTTACTGTTGTACACTCCAAATCTCAAAATGTGATTGAGGAGTGCCAAAAAGCTGATATCTTGATAGCTGCCATTGGAAAGCCATATTTTGTCACCTCAGAAATGGTCAAGGAAGGGGCAGTTGTGATTGATGTAGGAATCACCAGAGTGGCTGATTCGACCAAAAAATCAGGGTTTAAGTTGGCTGGAGATGTAGATTTTGAGCATGTTGCTCAAAAGACCAGTTATATAACGCCTGTGCCTGGAGGTGTTGGTCCAATGACCATCGCATCTTTGTTGATGAATACCATGCAAGCCGTTGAGATAAAAAATAATTGAAAATGAAGAGAATTTGGATTTTAGGGATTGTATCCTGTTGTTTTTTTGGAGTCACCTTTGCTCAAAATGACGTCATCAATAATAAATCTCGTGTGGATGGTACGCAAGCGCCATCGGGACAATTGGGTCAGGGAACAGGAGTTCGCGTGAAGATGGATCCGCAAATGGAGCCTCTTGGTCCAATAAGATTGTCTTTGGGTGAAAATCAAATAGATCTTCGCGATTTTGTTGTGGACTATCCTTCAATTAGCCAGGTGAAATTTGATGGAGTAATTATTTCCGTTAAGGATAGAATAGCTGTTATCCCTTCTCCCAAAGGCGGAGTATTGCATGACTTGGCATTGACTGTAAATGGGGAGGAAATCAATATTCCCGTTTTTAAATCCAACAAAAGCAAGGTTGTATTTGAATACAAAGCTAGTTCGGAAAAAGTGTCCAATGTTTGTTGGGCTGGTAGCCTAAATGGTTGGAGCAAAACCTCACATCCTTTGCAAAAGAATAAATACGGTGTTTGGGAATTGACAATGGAAGTGGAGAATGGTGAGTATCCTTATCGTATTTGGGAGGATGGTGAAGAGAAGTTGGACGCGAATAATACAGTACAAAAAGACAATGGCTTGGGAGGGATGAATAGTGTTTGGATTGTAGGGAATGCTAAGAATTCTTCGAAGATCAGAACTTTTATGATGGAGGGCAGTACTCTGCACCTTCTTGCTGAGGGCAAAGTTGATCGCTTTGTTTATTATTTGAACAATAAAAGGGGAGGAGAAGGCATTGTTGAAAATGGCAAGTTCATCATTGCCTTACCCAAGACAGCATGGACAGGCTATTTACGCGTCTTTGCTGAGTCTGGTGGACAGCTCATCAACGATATTATGGTCCCCTTCATGGACGGCTCACCGGTTATGACTCCTCAGTTTTTACCCCGCCAAGACCCCAGAGGTCAAATCATGTATTTTATGATGGTGGATCGTTTCTTTGATGGTTCTCCAGCAAATAATTTCCCAACTGCAGATCCTGCAATTTTACCTAAGGCCAATACCATGGGTGGAGATTTGGTTGGTATTTCTCAAAAAATCAATCAGAATTATTTTTCTCAATTGGGTGTGAATACCCTTTGGATTTCTCCTATTTGCAAAAATGTTGAAGGAGCTTGGGGTTTGTGGGACAAGGGTGTTAAAAGTAAATTTTCTGCCTATCACGGTTACTGGCCGTTGGCATTGACAAAAGTTGATAAGCGATTTGGCTCAGAGCAAGAATTCACCAACTTAATCAATCATGCGCATAATAAGGAGATGAACCTTGTAGTTGATTATGTGGCTCATCACGTTCACCAAGAGCACCCGTTGGTAAAGTCAAAGAAAGGTTGGACCACACCGCTTTATTTGCCCGATGGAACAATGAATACTGAGCGTTGGGACGATCACCGTTTGACAACTTGGTTCGATACTTTTTTACCCACCTTTGATTTCTCAAAACCAGAAGTTGTAAAAGCATTATCCGATACCGCTTTGTATTGGGTAAAGAAATATCCAATAGATGGATTTAGGCACGATGCCACCAAACACATCAATACTGAGTTTTGGAGAGAGTTGACTTATAAGATAAAAAAGGAACGCCCCGTTACGCCCATGTTTCAAATTGGAGAAACGTATGGTAGTCCAACTTTGATTCAGTCTTATTTAGGGTCAGGCTTGTTAAATGCTCAGTTTGATTTTAACCTCTATGATGCAATGGTGGATGCTTTTGCTAAAAGCGAAACAAATTTTAAAAACCTAGAGCAGGTGATGTTGGAGTCTATGCGTTATTATGGTTCGCATCATAGTATGGGAGTGATCACGGGAAATCAAGATAGAGGTCGATTTGCCTCTTATGCCGACGGCAGCTTGAAGTTTGATGAGGATGCAAAATTGGCAGGATGGACAAGGGACATAAAGAATCAAGGTTCCATGGGCTTTAGAAGAATGGAGCAGTTGATGGCGTTTATCATGACAGCACCAGGAGTTCCTTGTATTTATTATGGTGATGAAATAGCCATGCCAGGAGGAAATGATCCTGACAATCGTCGAATGATGGCATTTGATAATTTGACCATTGATCAGCGCAAATTAAAAGCGAGCGTATCTCGTATGACAACATTGCGAAAAAAATCAATGGCTTTGATGTACGGAGACACTGAAGTATTGTTGAATAGTGGGCAGACCTTTGCTTATATGCGTCAATATTTTGGAGATGTTGTAATTGTCGTATTTGACAAAAAAGACTTTAGTCCTAATGATAGCAATTGGGTGCAAGTGAATTTGCCAGTTCAGTGGAGAGGGAAGTATTTCAAAGGCCAAATGGGATCGCAGTGGAAAAAAGAGAATGGCAACAATTATGTTTTGTTATCGGGTAAAGGTTATGATATTTTCACGGAAGTATCCATGAGAGAGTTCCAACAGAATCAAGAGAAAAGTAAGTCAGAACCAATGACTCCAAAGGAGAAAATGATGGCTCCCAAGCCTGAAATCAAAAGCAAGAGCAAGGGCGGAAAGAAAGACTGATGAACGGCTTATTGCAAGGAAATCGGATTGCCGATTTGTCGAACTACATCAAGCAAACCCTTACGAAAGCGGGTTTTGAAGAAAGGGAGACCGTGCAAATGTCGAAATGGCTTTTGGAAGATTTGCTTCAAAAGCCCTATGTTGAAATTCTAATCAATTTGCAACAGCATGTTTCTGAATCAGAGATTTTGAGTTTGCATTTTAAGTTGAAGAGAATAGTTGCCCATGAACCTATCCAATATGTTCTGGGATACAGCTGGTTCATGGGCAAAAGGTTTGAAGTAAATTCATCGGTGCTTATCCCAAGACCTGAAACAGAGGAGTTGGTGAGTCAAGTTGTTCAACGCATCAAGCGCAGAAATAAGGGAAGATTGATCGATCTCGGTACTGGTTCTGGTTGCATTCCAATTGTAGTTAAAGACAAATTGCCCAATTGGCAAATTTCTGCAGTTGATATTAGTGATGACGCTTTAACTGTCGCAGAACGCAATGCCAACACGCACCAGGTACAAGTTGATTTTTATAGAGATGATATTCTCAATATGGCAAATGTTCACGGCGTTTTTGATGTCATTGTGAGCAATCCACCTTATGTCTTGATGAGTGACCAAGCACAAATGCAGAAGCATGTTCTTGAGCATGAGCCACATCTGGCATTGTTTGTTTCCGACACTGATGCTTGTTTATATTATCGGAAAATTGTTGAATGGGCTTTGGATC
>CANGVU010000052.1 GCA_947457325.1 Flavobacteriales bacterium
ACGATCGATTAACGCAGTCTTTTGCTGCGGTAGAGAGTAACTTAAAATCCGTTCAAGAAGGATTAGGGGAAATGAAAACTCTTGCGCAAGATGTTGGAGGATTGAAGAAAGTGTTGAGCAATGTGAAACACCGAGGAGGAGTGGGTGAGGTTCAGTTGGAGATGTTGTTGGAGCAAATCTTGGCACCAGATCAATATGCAGCCAATGTGAAAACCAAAGAAGGATCCAATGATTTGGTTGAGTTTGCAATTAAACTTCCAGGAAGAGATGATCAACAATCGCATGTTTACCTCCCAATCGATGCCAAGTTTCCAAAAGACGCCTATGATCAATTGGTGGATGCCTATGATAGTGGGGATGTTGGTGCCATTGACGCTGCCAATAAAAATTTGGAAAATACCATTAAGAAAATGGCCAAGGATATCAAGGACAAGTATGTCGATCCACCGAATACCACTGACTTTGCCATCCTCTTTTTACCATTTGAAAGCATTTATGCTGAGGTGATTCGCCGTTCTAATTTGTTGGAGTATTTGCAAAGAGAGACCAAGGTTATCGTAACAGGTCCAACTACTTTGGCGGCCATTTTAAATAGCTTGCAAATGGGCTTTAGAACCTTGAGTTTGCAAAAACGCAGCAGTGAGGTTTGGTCACTCCTAGGCGCAGTGAAAACAGAGTTCGATAAATTTGGTGGTTTGTTGGAGCGTGCGCAAAAAAATATTGCTGCTGCTGGTGAGAACATTGACTCCTTATTGGGTACACGTACCAATGCTATTCGCCGAAAATTGAAGAACGTTGATAGTCTGCCTCAGGAAGAAGTCAAGAATATTTTACCAGAGTTAGGGGCTGATGATGACGGGGAACCGGATTAATGTAGTCTATAAAAGATATGAAATAATCTTCTAGTTTTGTCGTTGAATACGCGCTTATGAATGGGAGATTTGTTTTTGTGTTGCTTTTCACTGTAGCTGCATGGAGTGCTAATGCTCAATCGTTGTTCAATTTATCAGGAACAATTACTGAAGAGGGAAGCGGTGAGTTGTTGCCGGGTGTAATGATTTTTTGCCCTGCTGAACAAGAGGGGACGACCAGCAATGCCTATGGTTTCTATTCCCTACAATTGTCCAAACTCCCAGCCACCGTTGTGTTTCGGTTTTTAGGTCACCAAGAAGTGGTGAAAACGATAGTCAGCTTGGAGGACCTTAGACAAGATGTGGCGTTATCCCTAGCAGATGTGCAAAAGGAATTGGTCATAGAAGGCAATCGTTACATCAATACAGCCGAGCAAACCCAAATGTCGACCATCGAAATTCCTGTTGATCAAATCAAAAAAATCCCTGCACTTTTAGGAGAGAAAGACGTGCTCAAGGTGATTCAACTGTTGCCCGGTGTTCAAAAAGGCAGCGAAGGCAGTTCTGGCTTTTATGTCCGTGGTGGCGGTCCAGATCAGAATTTGATCATATTGGATGATGCGGTGGTGTACAACGCCAATCACTTGTTTGGTTTTTTCTCCACGTTCAATGGTGATGCTTTGAAGTCAGTGGAGCTGATCAAAGGTGGTTTCCCTTCAAGATATGGAGGAAGATTATCTTCTGTATTGAACATGCAAATGAAAGATGGTGACAAAAAGAAATTCAAGGGAGAGGCAGGTTTTGGTCTCATTGCATCTCGTTTGATGCTCGAAGGCCCATTGGTTAAGGGAAAGGTATCTTACTTACTGAGTGCAAGGCGAACTTACATCGACATGCTCATTTATCCATTTTTGCCCAGGGATGCAAAGGCAGGTTATTATTTCTACGATTTGAATGGCAAAGTGAATTGGGTTGTCAATAAAAACAACCGGATGTACTTGAGTGCTTATACAGGAAAAGACCGGTTTTATTATCGACCCTGGACTGAGTTTGGTGAGGAGGAGTCAGCCTATCTTCAATGGTTTAATCGTACTGCCACCCTGCGTTGGAACCATATCTACAATGAGAAGTTGTTTAGCAACACATCACTGATTTATTCCAAGTACTTGTTTGATATAGGGTCCCAATCCAAGCGAAATGGAGTAGAGACTTTCTCTTTGAGTTATGGAAGTGGAATCCAAGATTGGACTTTGAAACATGATTTTGATTATGCATTAAACAACAGACACCAGATGAAATGTGGTGTGAGTTCTATTAAGCATTATTTTACGCCTAGCGCAGTGGTGGTGAAAGGGGAATTTGCTGAGGATGACATGTCAGGAAAGGAAGAGTTTCATTCTTTTGAGAATGGCTTTTACATGGAGGATGAGGTGAAAATTTCGGAGCGATTGAAAATGAATCTCGGCTACCGTTTGAGTAATTTTGTCATGAAAGACAATACATATTGGGGTTGGGAGCCCAGATTGAATGCGCGGTATTTGATGAATGAGCATTGGAGTATCAAGGGAGGCTATTCAAGAATGAATCAGTATATGCATTTGTTGTCCAATACCGGAATTGGATTGCCAACGGATTTGTGGGTTCCTGCCACTGAGCGTGTGCGTCCCATGCGGGCTGATCAATGGGCTTTGGGGACAACAAAGGATTTTGAAGGAAAAGACTGGAGCATAACATTGGAAGGTTACTATAAACGCATGGACAATATGTTGCATTACAAGGAGGGTGCTAGTTTCTTGGAAACGGGTGTTTTAAATGAAGATTCAGAGATATCTTGGCAAGACAATGTTACCAGTGGCCAAGGAGAATCTTATGGAACAGAATTGTTGTTACAGAAACCAACAGGGAAATTATCAGGATGGATTGGCTATACCTTGTCATGGACAAAATTGCAGTTTGATGACTTGAACAATGGTCAACCCTTCTTTGCCCGATATGATCGAAGGCATGATTTTTCTACAGTGGCCATTTATGAACTTTCTGATGACATTACACTCTCTGGAACTTGGGTTTATGGCACAGGGCAAGCCATAACCTTGCCCAATGCCAGTTACCAGGTGATGCAGCACGATCCCAACAGCATCAATGGATTTTCGGGTGGGTATTACGACTATTTTGGAGCCTTGAATCAACAAGGGATGTCGGTTCAAGATTTTGGTTCCAAAAACAGTTTTAGAATGGCCGCATACCACAGACTGGATTTGGCCATTCAATTTCACAAGCAAATGAATAGAGCAGAAAGAACCATTGAGCTAGGACTGTATAACGCTTACAACCGAAGGAATCCTTTTTTCTATCAAATCAATACGCGGAACAATGGGCAGTCCTATTTGAGTCAAATTTCTTTGTTTCCAGTTTTGCCCTCTATTGCTTGGAATTATAAATTTTAGTGATGAAAAAGAGCCATTTGTATCTATTGATTTTAGCCTTTTTTTGGGTTTCTTGCGAGCAGGAAGCTGATATCCCATTGCCCGAGGTGGATTCAAAGATTTCTGTTTCTTGCTTCTTCTCTGATGAGACTGATACCTTGCGCGTAATGCTACGCTGGTCAGATCCTGTGTTTTCCAATAATCCATTGGAAGGTAATGTTGTTCGTGATGCTCAGGTTGTGATTTATAATAATAATTTTAGTGTGAATTTGATATTGGATGAGTCCACTGGTTTTTATCAAGCCCCCGTACAAGGATTTTCTCTTTCACCAGGAAATGATTACTATTTAACCGTGACAAGTGCCGATGGAATCGTTGCTTCAGCCAAGACCAGAATTCCCCGTGAATTGCCGGATGTCCGAGCAGCATCAGTGACCCGTGAGGTAAGTATGGATCAGTATGGGCAGTATTTGGTTCAATTTAATTTTGAAACTTTATTGGGTAACATCGACGCTCTTGAGCCTTATTACAGATTAATCTATTTTCAGAAATGGGACGACCCTTTCATTATGTCTCAATGGTATCAAACAGGTGAGCAGTTTTATGAGTTTGAAGGCAACACGCAAGAACAAAATTTGAAAATGGAAGTAGTAAATTATGGCATGGACACAACCATGACATTGCATAAGTCATATGTTATTCACGGTTCCGAGGATTATCATCGATTCCATACGACAGTACAAAGTATCAGTTATGGTCCATTTGCAGAGCCTACTATTGTTTACAGCAATGTGAACAATGGCTTAGGAATTTTTGCTGGATACAGACAGTTGGAAATTTTGTATTAAAAGCGCATTTTTTTAATGTTGTCTACGATGCTTTCATCGATGTCCTGCATGTCGCTCAGTTCGATTTCAAGACTCTTTGTTGAGCTAATAAGCTCCAATAAAGATAAAAGAAGTGATGTGCAGAAAATAACCAGTGAAGTACCAAAGGTCCAACGCGCCTCGCTCATCCATCCGTTGTAGATGCAATACATGCTCACAATGCAAAAAGCAAAAGTGAGTACCCCAAAAATTTGCATATTCTTGATCAAACGCAAACGGTATTTAAGATTCTTGATTTGTGCGTGCAGCAAGGCTTTTTCGTTGTCTTCTTTTCCCTTGTAGCGGTCATGCAATTGTCTGATAACATTGGCCAACGCCAGAAAGCGATTGGTATAGGCCAATAGAATTAAACTAACTGCGGGAAAAAGAAGAGCCGGGGTATTGATGCTGATGTCCATGTTCAAAGGTAACGGCTATTTTTTTTGATGTTCCTCGTTGAAACAAAAAAAAATTATCTTCGTGTTCATGGACAGAAAGAAATTTTTAAAGCGCGGATTATTGGGTGGGTTGGCAGCTGTTTTTGCTGCCAAATGGTACAACGCCCAAGCCGATAACACAGAAACTACTGAGAAGAATTTGTCGACAGATAGAGGAGTGGAGGGTGTATTTGCACCGACCAATCGTCACATGGTAGGCAATGGTTTTAAGGTCATGAATTTTTATCCGGGCGGAAAAGGATTTGAAGACCGCATGTCGCCTTTCTTTTTATTGGATTTTAATGCTGAAGTCAATTTTCCGCCTTCAGATATTTCTCAAGGAGTTGGTGTTCATCCCCATCGGGGAATTGAAACAGTGACCTTTGCCTATAAGGGTTCAATAGAGCATCATGACAGCAAAGGCAATCATGGAATCATTGGGCCTGGGGATATCCAATGGATGACAGCGGGCGGAGGTGTCTTGCACAAGGAGTACCATGAACAAACGTTTAACCGTTCGGGTGGTGCTTTTGAAATGATTCAGTTGTGGATCAATCTTCCCAAAAAGCATAAAATGACTCCTGCTAAATATCAGAGCATTGTTCATCAGGACAAACCAAGAATTGAACTAAAAGACAATGCAGGTGATGTGTATGTGGTGGCCGGTGAATACAAAGGAACTCAGGGAATTGCATCGACATTTTCACCCATTCACATGTATGACATTCATTTGAATGAAGGAGGAGTTGCAGACTTTGAGGTTCCTGCGCATTTCAATTCAGGCATGTTGCTGGTAGATGGTCAAGTGGAGGTGAATGGACAAAGCGTTCCAGAGAATCACTATGTACAGCTGATAAACGAGCCAGGTGATATTGTCATCAAAGCCAATCGAAAATCCACCCTTCTTTTTTTGAGCGGTGAACCTTTGAATGAGCCTTACGTGAGTTATGGTCCATTTGTGATGAACACCGAGGAGGAAATTCGTCAGGCCATCAACGATTACAATGCTGGAAAGTTTGGATTTTTAGCAGATTAACTCCTGTTGCCTTTACGACCAGCGTTGGTTTATCCAATAAACGACATCCCGAGCAGCTTGTTCAGGATTGTATGCGGTGTTGGAAATGCCGCTGATGACTTGGGTAATGTCGTGATCAACCTTCCCTGAACCCCAAGTTGAACAATCTGCCATGGTCATGTAAATGCTGTAATTCCGGTGAGGAGTTCCTGGTCGTTCGCCTATAAGGTGAATGATGGCCTTCTTCTGATGTGGTTTTTGTTGGCCAAACAAAATAGAGCCGCATTGATACCCTGTTCGCACTCTTCCATTCTTAATTATTATAGGCGACGGAGCCATTTTCCATTTTTGATTTTTTGAACTTTGGTACAAGGTGTCCAGAAAGGGTTTTAGGTGTCCTTCATCGCTCAAAGACAATACATTCAATCCATCAGACAAAATAACTTGAATGTCCCAGTAGTTGAAATTGCTGGATATACTGGACAACTGGACTCTTGAGGTATCCGATAGCTTTTCACCACTTTGTGGGTGATAGATGTAATCTTTTCTGTCCTTGGATTGGGATTGTAAAGTAAGTGCAGGTGTTATGGATTTTACAAAGGGTGAAGTCCATTCTTGCCAGATACTCATTTTAGCATCTTCATAAATGGACCTTATCTCATTGTCCAGTCTAGGCTCCAAATCCCATGTGTTTTCTCCGTAGCCCTGTGCAATGGGCACACCTCTTTTTTCTACTCGTTCAATGGCTTCTTTTCCAATAATCTTTATTTCCTCCCAAGTTCGCTGATCTCCTTTGCGCAGTAGGTATTGATAATATACCGCAATGGGATTTCCAAAGTATTTCGCAGGTTGATTATTGTCATCAATAACTTGTATTACTTTGAAAAAATTCCACATCTTGTCATTGACTTTAAAGCCAAAATCTTTTCTGATTTTAACATGATCACTAAAGGATGTGGTAAGGTAACTGAGCATGGGGTCGTTTTTTGTCGGCAATGCCATGAGATAGGCAGGGTTGGCGGGCATAATTTGTTGTATGCACCAATCCAAATCATCCAAACTGACATCCATGTGCAGCGTGCTGCAAATATCGTGTCCAATGGTCAGCCCATGCAATTTGCCCATAACCAAATCTTCCAAACAGCATCTGACCAATTGCTCCTTCGTTCTGAAAACTTCAGGCCCAATGAATCCTGCTACATCATTCACATGCACCCAAGCCTGATGATCCGCTTTTTGAGTTGCAATCAATTTTTTGAGATGTCGCATAAATCCGTATTTTCTGGATTCATGGATAACCATATCAAAACCTTCTCCATGACCATTGGTTTCATCAGCTCCTTGTCCCGTTTCAGCATAAAGTCCATATTTGCCTTTGCGTTGTGCAACATGGGCTTTCATTTTATCTATGGTGACGTCAAAAGTTTGATTGGCAGCATCTGTACCTGCAATACTTTGAAACCAAATTCCTGTTGATTCGGGTTGCATTTTTTCTACAGTTGCTTGCACATCTATGTGTGACAAAACACAGTGCGGAATAGTGTCCGTCAATGAGAAAGTTTCTATGATATCTTGAAGTGTAGATTCAATTTTGGCTACTGAAGAAGGTTCACTAGAAACAGGATTGGTTCCAAGTACAACATCGCCAACTGCGAAAGACCATGCATTCATGACTTGCCAGAAAATATCCTCTGGATCATCCGTTGGCGAGTTGGGCTGCACTCTAGCTCCCATATATCCCTTTGCACCTATTTGACTTTGTGGCAAAGGGTTAAATATTTTTTGGCTTACAGTTATTAATTCTTCATTGCTCATCAGTTTTACTACACATGCAATCTGATCACTG
>CANGVU010000053.1 GCA_947457325.1 Flavobacteriales bacterium
GCCTTCAAACTCACTTCCCTCTGAAATGTCATTTAGAGTGAAAGGAATCATCGTTGCACCTATTGTATTTTGAGACAAATACTTTTGAGTCTCTGGATCGTCTTGACTATAGATGAAATAGTCAGCTGAAGTTTGATTTTGAGCGATTCTAAACTTGGAGGCCACATAATTCTCCATCTTGTATTCATAGCGATCCAAGTGATCCGGTGTGATATTGGTTAGAATAGCTATGTCGGCTTTGAACTGCGTCATACCATCCAACTGGAAGCTGCTCAGTTCTAGAACAAACCAATCGGGCTGCTCACCAATCAACTGTCTCGCAAAACTCTTTCCTACGTTTCCTCCCAATCCTACTTTTACTCCTGCGTTCTGCAAAATGTGGTAGGTGAGTAAAGTCGTTGTGGTTTTTCCGTTTGATCCTGTGATACAAATGGTCTTTGCCTTGTTGTATGGAAATGCAAATTCCATTTCTGAAACTACAGGAATTCCTTTTGCCATCAGCGATTGAACAATGGCTACTTTTTCTGGAATTCCAGGGCTCTTGACAACAATATCAGCGTTCAATATCAATGCTTCTGTATGCTGACCTTGCTCGTAAGCAATGCCATTGGCTTCCATCTCCGCCACGTACTCTTGCTTGATCATTCCCTTATCAGAAACAAAAACGTCATAGCCATGGTGCAAGCCCAACAGCGCAGTGCCTGTTCCGCTTTCACCTCCACCCAATATGACCAAACGCTTTTTCATTATCTAGTCTTTAAAGTGATGATGGTAACTACAGCCAAAATGATTCCTACAATCCAAAAGCGTGATACGATTTTGGCCTCATGCATTCCCTTCTTTTGAAAATGGTGATGCAATGGAGACATCAAGAAAATTCTTCTTCCTTCGCCGTACTTCTTCTTGGTATACTTGAAGTAAGCCACCTGAATAATCACGGATAAGTTTTCAATTAAAAAGATGCCGCACAAAACTGGAATCAGAAGCTCCTTCCTGATGGCAATAGAAAATGTTGCAATGATTCCACCCAAGGCCAAACTACCCGTATCGCCCATGAAAACCTGAGCTGGATAGGAGTTGTACCACAAGAACCCAACACAAGAACCAACAAATGCAGCAATGAAAATGGTCAATTCACCACTGCGCGGGATGTACATGATATTCAAATAATCTGCAAAAATGTAGTTACCGGATACGTATGCCAAGATGGCCAACGTCACCCCGATAATAGCACTTGAACCCGCCGCCAATCCATCGATTCCGTCCGTGATATTGGCACCATTGGATACCGCAGTAACAATCAATATCACCACCAAAGTGAATACAATCCAAAGCGACCAAGCGTTGCGCCATGATGCAGGCAAGAGCCAACTGTAATCAAACTCATTATCCTTAATAAAAGGAATGGTGGTTTTGATGTTCTTGTTCTCTTCCCAATTGGCAACAGCGCTAGATTGTCCAGTCTGCTCAACAGTTTCAGATGTTGTGGCTTGGTGATCCGTCCTTTCCTTGATGGTCACGGTTGGATTCCAATACAACATGGAAGCAACAATGACTCCCGCACCAATCTGACCAATGATTTTAAACTTACCTGCCAAGCCCTCCTTGTCCTTCTTAAAGACTTTGATGTAATCATCCATGAAACCGATGATTCCCAACCATACCGTAGCAATCAATAAAGTTTGGATGTAAACATTGGTCAAATCAGCAAACAACAATGTTGGAACAATGATGGACATGAGAATGATTATTCCTCCCATTGTAGGCGTTCCCGTCTTCTGCATTTGTCCATCCAATCCTAAATCACGAATGGTTTCTCCAACTTGCTTTCTGCGCAACCAACCAATCAAGTGCTTTCCCATCACCATGGATATTACCAGAGATACAATGACTGCTGCCGCCGCTCTAAAACTCAAGTATTGAATCAACCTTGCGCCTGCAAAATCAAAATGCAAATCCAAATATTTGATGAGATGATAAATCATGATTCTTGCTGTTTTAATATTTCTTGTACCATTTGAAAATCATCAAATGGATACTTTACTCCTTTTATCTCTTGGTACTTTTCGTGACCCTTTCCCGCAATCAAAACGATATCCCCAGGTTGTACTATAGAACAAGCAGCTGCAATGGCCTCATCACGATTCACCATGGTCAATACTTTTCTTTTTTCAATAGGATCCAAACCCTGAACTATCTCCTGAATAATCTCCTTTGGTTCTTCGCTTCTAGGATTGTCACTTGTGACAATTACTTTGTTAGCCTTGGCACAAGCAATCTGTCCCATTACTGGGCGCTTTGCAGCATCTCTATCACCACCGCAACCCATCACACAGATCAATTGCTCATTTCCACTCCGAATGGTATTGATGGTATCCAAGACATTGGACAATGCATCCGGTGTATGGGCATAGTCGACAATTGCGATAATACCTGAATGAGATCTGAAATATTGAAATCTACCCTCTGGAGCTTTCAAGGTGCTCAAAACTGTCAAAACGCTCATCTCATCCCATCCCAATTGCATGGCAATTCCGTATACAGCCAAAAGATTATAGGCATTGAACTCACCAATCAATTGAGTATATACCTCATGGTGCTGAATGGTCAAAGACAATCCTGAAAGCGCATTCTCTATGATACGTGCTCTGTAATTGGCCATCGACTGCAATGCATAAGTATATACCTTACCCTTGCAGTTTTGCATCATGACTTCAGCATGTCGATCATCGGCATTGACAACAGCAAAAGCCTTGCTACCCAATCCGTCAAACAACATTTTCTTAGCATGAATGTATGCATTGAAAGTTCCGTGGTAATCCAAATGATCATGCGTGATATTGGTATAAGCAGCACCACGAAACTGAAGTCCTGAAGTACGTCTTTGATCCAAAGCATGCGAAGAAACTTCCATGAAAACATGCGTACATCCTGCTTCCACCATTTGAGCCAATAACTTTTGCAACTCCACCGCATTGGGAGTTGTGTGTGTAGCAGGAATCAATTGCGTGTTGACTTTATTGACAACAGTAGACAACAAACCAGTCTTATGACCCATGGCCATCGACAACTCATAGCACAATGTGGCCACTGTTGTTTTTCCATTTGTTCCAGTTACACCAATCACCGATAACTTCTCTGATGGATTGTCGTAATAATTGGAGGCCAATATGCCCAATGACTCAGCCGAATCACTCACTTTAACATAGGTAACCTCTGTGCTTATTGTTGCAGGAAACTGTTCGCAAAGAATACAATTAGCTCCTTTCTCAATGGCCTTTTCGATAAACAAATGGCCATCAACAGCGCTTCCCTTGATGGCAACAAAAAGAAAGAAAGGTCTAACCTCTCTAGAATCCATGGTGATGCCTTCTGTGGCAATGTGCGTGCTACCTAACACTTCGTCAATGCGCACTTTGTACAATATGTCTTTCAACAATTTCATTGCAATTGAAGATGTATGGTTGAACCTTTTTTTACTGCTGTACCCGGCTGAACTCCTTGACTGACCACCCTGCCTTTTCCAGTTACTTTGTAATGATATCCCGCTTGATGCAAGGCTTGCAAAGCATCTCTCATGCCCATACCCATACAATTGGGAACAATCCCCTCTCTAATATGCATAGCCGTCAAAGAAGTGGACTGATCGTCTCTGGATAAATAACTCCAATCTGACCCGTTGTCTTTTGGGATAACAGGCAACCCAAAAGCAGTCATCAATGCATGTGAATTCTTAACCATACCAGGACGGAGACTGGGCATGATGGAAGGACCTGTCGCCACCCAGTTGTTACCATGGATATCCAATGTTGTAGCATAAATTTTATCGGCTAACTCTCTAAATACAGGAGCCGCAACTTTAGATGCATAATAAACGCCTCTTGGATCCTCAATGACAACAATGCAAGAATACTTGGGCTTATCTGCAGGGAAATAACCTACAAAAGAGGCACGGTAACGATTGAGTTGATAGGTCCCATTCTTCCAAAGCCAACTGGTTCCGGTTTTTCCAGCCACCTTGTAAGGAGACTGCTTAAAAGCTTCATAGGCAGTACCACCTGGCTCTCCCACTCCTTCCATCATCTTGCGACATTGTTCAATGGTATGATCAGACGCAATATTGTCTCTTAACACAACCGCATCAATACTTGAAATTTGACCGTTGGATTGTTTGATTCCTTGAACAAAAGATGGACGCACCATTTTGCCTCCATTGGCAACTGCATTGTAAAAGGCCAATATCTGTATTGGGGCAAATGCCACCTCATAACCAATAGACATCTGTGTTAAACTATTGGCACTCCATTTATCATCTTTTACAGAGGCATAAACACTGGGTCTGCCTTCACCTTTTAGGTCTATTCCCAAGGTGCTTCCCAAACCAAAACCATTGAGGTAATCCAAAAACTTTTGAGGCTTTGATGCAAATGACTTTCTCACTCCCAATGCCGTTCCGACGTTGGAAGATTTTGCAAAAACATCCTTGATGGATATGCTTCCATAACCTCCTTGGTGACTATCATGAAGAACCACGCCATTAAAATTGCGTTCTCCATTGCCTGTATTGACTGTATCATCAATGGAGATACTTCCCTCCTCCAATGCAGCCATCAAACTCATCAGCTTCATCGTAGATCCAGGCTCTACAGATTGACTAATGGCATAATTCATCAATTCAGAATAGGTACTGTCTTTGGTGCGTCCCAAATTGGCAATTGCCCTGACATAGCCTGTTTCTACTTCCATTAAAATGGCGCATCCCCACTCTCCATTCAATGAATCCAATTGCTTGCGCAATGCATGCTCAGCTACATCTTGCAAATGCACATCAATGGTTGCTACGATATCCAAACCAGGGATGGGTTCCTGAATGAACTCATCTGTCATTGGTTTCCAAACACTCCCTGGAATCAATTCTTGCAATTGTTTCCCCGGACGTCCAGATAAAATTGAATCATAAGACAACTCTAAACCAACATTATCCGACTCTCTGAACAAACCAATTGTCCTTGATGCTAAACTGCCATATGGCTTAACACGCTTCTTGGTTTCTTCAAAAACAAAACCAGTGCGATTCCTTCCCTTCTTCACATAACTCAAACGCTTAAAGGCATTCAACTCTTGAAAAGTTACATTCTTTACCAAAAGTTCATACCTGGATTTCTTGCGGATAGCATTGTCCAATACGCGAATAAAATCACGTTTCGACCGCTTGGGATCTATCTCATGCAATACAATAGCCAATGAATCTTTGGCATCGTCAAATGCCTCCTTGTCTTGCATTGCCTGAGTATCCCAACGCAATGCATATTCAGAAACAGTTGTGGCCAACAAACTACCATCAGAGGACCAAATCTGTCCGCGCGTAGGCTCAATTGATCTGACCTTGCTGGTGAAAGATGAAGCCAAAGCATTGGCATTTTCATCTGGGATAAATTGAAGCATGGCAGCCTTGCCAATAATGGAAGCGCCCACCAATACCAAAGCCACAAAAATGACATAGGTCCACGTGCTATTTATCTTAACCGTGCTGCTCATTTCTTCTCAGTAGAATCGATGTATTCCAAAACAATGGGAGGCTTTGACAATTCCTTCAATCCCATGTTCTCAATATCCTTGGCCACTTCACTCTGTCTCCTTTTGGTCTCCAAAGCACTCATTTGTTCATTGTAAATGGTGCGCTGTTCATTGAGCTCCTTTTCCCGCTTGATAATCAACTTATGGTAATCTTCAAATTTGTACTGTAAGGCAATATCTAAAATGAGCAATACAGCAATAAATCCAATTAAACCAAGATGCTTTTGAACCCATTCACCGGTTAAAATATCTCCGCCAAACACAGCAGCTACAAAACCTTTCTTAGGCTTGACCTCTGATGAATTACTCACTGGAGTAGTCGTCTCGATATGCTCTGAATGCTGACTCATGCTAATCTTTCCGCAATGCGCATTTTAGCGCTTCTCGCGCGCGAATTCTCATTGATTTCCTCTGCTGAAGGCAGAATAGGCTTGGCATTCAAAGGCTTGAATGGTCGGATAATATTTCCAAAAAAATCCTTCTCCAATTGATCCTCCACGTTTCCACTTCTGAAGAATGATTTCACCATTCTATCTTCCAAACTGTGGTAGGATATGACAACAACACGCCCACCTACTTCAACATAATCTTTCAATTGAGAAAGAAATGTTTCCAGCACTTCCATTTCTTGATTAACCTCTATGCGCAAGGCTTGAAAAACCTGCGCCAAATACTGATGATGGAACTTCCAATCCTCATCGCCAATCAAAACATGTATCAATTCATGCGTAGTGCGAATAGGACGGGCATTGACCATTTTGTGGGCCGCTACGTGCGGGCGGTCAACCTCTCCATAAACACGTAAAATCCGGATTAAATCTTCGACAGGATATTTATTAACGACAATGCTTGCATTCAATTCAGCATGCTGATTCATGCGCATGTCCAAGGGCGCATCAAAACGAAAACTAAAACCGCGATCGGCAGTATCAAACTGATGACTACTAACACCTAAATCCGCTAAAATCCCGTTGACTTTTTTTACCCCGTTAAAACGCAACCAATTCTTGGCATCGCGAAAATTCTCTTTGATTAAAGTAAACTGAGCGCTCTGCGGAGCATTGACCCAAGCATCACTGTCTTGATCAAACGAATACAACTTACCGGTTGTTAAATGAGACAAAATCTCCTTGGTATGACCAGCAGCACCCATTGTGACATCTACATAAATCCCAGCGGGATCAATTTGTAAAGCTTCGATACTTTCTTGGAGCAAAACAGCCCGATGGTAGGACGACTGATTGATCTCACTCATTTCCATTTTTATTGGTTTTGAGCGTTACGTTCAATATCCTTTCTTACATCCTCTGCCAATGAACCAAAATCAAAATCCTCATCCAAAATCACTTCATCATGATTCTTGGAACTCCACAATTCCATCTTCTCTCCTAGCCCTGTGATGACACACTCATTGTTTTCATCGATATCGATTTCAGCATACTCCAACAAAGCAGAAGGCAACAAAAGCCTTCCATTGGAATCCAATTCAATCAGGGTAGCACCCTTCATGAACTTGCGCTGAAACAACTGGTGTTTTTGATTGTAGCGGCTCAAACGAGACATTTCCTCATTCACCTTATCCCATTCAGGTTTTGGATAAATCACCAAGCACTTAGAAAAGATGTCGCGATTCACCACTAACCCATGATGCACATGATGCTCCAATTGCTTGCGCAACTTCCCAGGAAAGAGCAATCGCCCTTTGGGATCCAGTTTACAATGATGTTCGCCGAGCAGGTTAAGCATGTGAGGTAATGTGTTGGGTACGAAATTAAAACAAATTTCCCACTTTTTACCACAC
>CANGVU010000054.1 GCA_947457325.1 Flavobacteriales bacterium
GCGCTCTCCGCTTCTCGCTCCCGCTCTGTTATCACGGTCTCCATAACTTCTGCGCTCTCCATCACCTTCTCTTCTGGGAGGACGATCACCGTAACTTCTGCGCTCTCCGCTTCTCGCTCCCGCTCTGTTATCACGGTCTCCATAACTTCTGCGCTCTCCATCACCTTCTCTTCTGGGAGGACGATCACCGTAACTTCTGCGCTCTCCACTCTTCGCTCCCGCTCTGTTCTCACGGTCACCATCACTTCTACGTTCGTCACCGCTGCTATTTCCCCTTCCCCTGGGTCTTCCTTCACTCATTTGATCTTCAAAACTTTTACTGTCTTCATGTTCTTCACTGTGTTCATTGTGCTGCCCCCGTTCTTCATCCGCTCTGCGTCTTTCCCCTTCCTCTCTGTTTCTCCTTCCTCCAACTGTATTGCGCTCTGAGGTAGTAACGGTGATTCTTTTTCTGTAAGGCTTGACCTCCCCATCACCCTCTTGAATGCGCGTAGTTCCGCCTAGACGAATTCCACGATCGGTGAGTGTGATTTTTTGTTCTTTGTACAATTGTCCGCAGGCTTTCTTAAAAGTCTTTTTGGACATGGTCAAATATCTTTTGATGTCTTCTGGCTCGCTTTCGTCGCTCAATCGCAAATATCCTTTGTTGCTTTCCAATACAGAAAGAATGCGCTCCATGGCTTCTTCTATCAACTCAACACCTTCTTTCTGGGTGCTCACAGTGATTTCAGTTCCTTCAACTTTTCTAATATATCCTTTGCACTTATCTCCTTCTCCATAGTCTCTTAACATCTCTTGCTTAAACAATACCCCGAGGTATTTGCCTTCGATGATGACGCGTCTTCCAAACTCCATGCGCTCTCCAATAATCATGTCCACTTCATCTCCTCTTTCAAAAGGGATGTAGTGATTCTTCAAGTGTTTGGTCAATTTGGTTGATGCAAAAACACGTTGACTCATTTCATCATACAGCAAGATGACCAACGCCCATCGACCTTCTTCCAATTCATCTTTTTGCTCTGGGAAAGGAATGAGAATATCTCTTTCAGTTCCGATATCAATGAAAGCACCTATGGTGTTGGTATTCTTTATTTTAAAACTGCCTACGTCACCCACTTCTAAAGATGGCAATTGCGTAGTGGCAATCAATTGTTTGTTGTTGTCGAAATAGGTAAAAACCGTAACTTCCTTACCCTCCTCGGCTTGTCCAGGGAAGTCTCTTCTCAGCAGCGGAACTTGATCGTGTTCATCTCCAAGATGAACAAATTTGCCTTCGATCGAATGAACTAGAAGTGTTTGGATTTTACCGGGTTGAATAATAGAACTCATTATACAAAGGTAGGTTAAGCTGTTTGACTTATTTTTGGAAAAACACTAAAGCATGAAGAAAGGATTGTTAATGCTCATGATAGCGATGAGCCAAACACTCATCTGGGGTCAATGTCCCTCAGGTCAAGTTGAAATCATAGTGCAGATGCAAACGGATGCTTGGCCTTATGAAAACTATTGGCAACTTGTACCATCAGGTAATCCATGTGGAACAGGTGTTTTGTTTGAAGGTGCTAATTTGAATGTTGGTTGTGACGCGGTCGCAGCAGATGCGGGTCCTGAAAGTTATCCTGCAGATGCTGTAGTATCCGAAGGGCCATTTTGTTTGGATTCAGGGGCTTATGACATCATCTTCACAGATAGCTATGGCGATGGCGGACTGCAATTTGAAGTTTTGGTCAATGGCGTTTCTTGGGCCTCTTTTTCAGGTACCAATTTCGGAAATACGTTTACTTTTAATACAACACAACCTTCTTTGATTGAAGGAGATTCTCCATGCGGAGCTTTTGAACTTATCCCTGATCAAGCAGGTTTGGCGTTGAACAATACCGACGCTTCGGTATCTATCGGAGAAGTCGCACCCAATGGTTTGGAATGCAGCACGCCCGGCTCTTGGTGTGAAGGTGTTGTTTCAAATTCAATTTGGGTTGAATTGATGTTTCAGCCCAATCAAGCCTACCGCATTTCAACTTGCGATGCTGCAAATGGTGTGGATACCCAATTGGCTTTGTGGAAGACCAACAATTGTTCTGATTGGAGTACTTTTCAATTGGTAAGTTCCAATGACGATATGCTAGGCGGTTGTGGAGCAGGAGAGTTTTACGCTTCAGAAATGTTGGTGAGCTGTTTGGATACCAATTTTCGTTATTTCATTCAAGTGGACGGTTGGGAAGGGGCTACAGGAAATATTTTTCTGAATGCTTTTGTCGCGGATGCCGTTTATGAATTGGGAGCATTGGTTATTCCTGTTCGATGTCCTTTGAATAAAGGGGAAACTCCAACTGGTTACATTCAACCTTACGTGCAAGGTCTAGGTTTGGATGCCAATTATTCTTGGACAAGCAACATTGGTTTTACTTCTACAGAATGGGCCGTGAGCAATGTTCCGGCTGGTTTATATACGGTTGATGTAACTTCCGCATGTTGGTCGGGTAGTGCTTCATTTGAAGTTACTGAACCAACTTGGTGGAATGCAGTTCCTACCATCACGCAACCTTCATGTTCTAATACTGCAGATGGTGCAATAATACTAGAAGTATCAGGTGGAACTGCTCCTTATGGGATTGTTTGGACGGATATAGATGGTGTCGCACTTCCCGGAGGGAATCTTGTAAATCAACCCGCAGGCACCTATATTGGCAATATCACGGATAACAATGGTTGTGTTTATATACAAAATTTTCAGTTGCAATCCAGTGGTGAGTTGAATGTTCAGCTTGGCGCAATCAATGATCTTTGTATCAATGACGTTGTCGCTTTGGAGGCTCCATTTTATGATGGCGCCATGTACCAATGGTCCAACGGCGTTGACTCGTCCAATTTGGAAATCATTGCGGAGGAATGGGGAGTGGGAGATCATACTGTTTCTGTTACTGTAGTTTCTGCAGATGGATGTGTGGGTTTTGATGAATTGACCTTTACCATCAGCAATTGTGTTGGTGTAGATGAATTGTCCTCATTCAAAGGTGTATTTCCCAATCCTGTTCAAGATTACTGCATGCTGTGGACAGGAAATGCGACTGATTGGTTGTTAATGGATGTTCAAGGGCGTTTGATTTCTTTATTTACTTTTCCCAAAAATCAATTTGTTCAATTGGACTTAATGGATATTTGCACCGCTGGTTTTTATATACTTAAATCAAAAGACAATGAATTCAAAATTGTGGTTGAGTAGTTTCATGAAGGTTCGATTGTTTTTATCGCTCTCACTCTGTTTCTCGCTCTCTTTAGCTCTGATATCCTGCCGAGACAAAGAGACATCAGAAGAACAAAAGCCTACCATCAATCCGCCTGCGGTACGAGTTAACTTTATCAATATGGTGGGTGATTCCTCCATTGTTGCAGGACACTTTTACAATCGAGATGGTGGAGAGTCTTTTTCTTTGGGTCTTTTCAAGTATTACATTTCACATGCTGCATTGATAAGTGATGCAGGCGATACCGTTTATCTCAATGAGCATAATTTGATTGATGAGTTCGATGCCAATCGCCATGGATTTTCATCTTCCCCAAGTATCGAAAATGTCAACAGCACTCATTTTAATGAAATGATTTTTGCTTTAGGGGTAGACCAACAACACAACACATCCGGCGATCAAGCGGGTGATTTGGATCCTGTTTATGGTATGATTTGGACTTGGAGTACTGGTTATATTTTTCTCAAACATGAAGGGCAGTTTATAAGTTCCAATGGGGAACAATTACCACTTCTTTATCACCTTGGAACAGTTAAGGCATTTACGCCGATTTCTTTGCCAGTAGACGTTCATTTGGAAAATGAAAAGCAGTTTAACATCAATGTAAAGTTTGATTTAAACAAAATGTACTCTGCTGCTGGTGCAGTTGGCTTTGAAGGCAACAATGTAATTCAAAGTACTGGTCCCAACGATTTGCCTTGGATCTTGCAAATGAAGGCCAATATTGCACAGTCTTTTTCAATTCTTGATTAATGAACAGATCGATGAAAAGCCAATGGGCAGTTCTTTTGTTGATAGCCATTTCATTATTGGGGTGTTACAAGGATGAAGCTGCGCTGAAAAAGGGACCAACGCCCTATCAGCTCAATATCCCAGCGGGTCTCCCAGCCATGGTGATTCCCGCAGATAACCCATTGACAGTGGAAGGTGTATACTTGGGGCGCATGTTGTTCTATGATCCCATACTTTCCGGAAACAACACCCAGAGTTGTGGAAGTTGTCATTTACAACAACATGGATTTACAGATGGATTAAAATACAGCGTGGGCATTGACGGAATTGAGGGTAAGCGAAATTCCATGCCTTTGATTAACTTGGGGTGGCAATCCTCATTTTTTTGGGATGGTGGAGCAGCCGATTTGGAAAGTCAGGCGCTTGACCCTGTGGTGAATCCTATCGAAATGCACGATACTTGGGAGAATGCGCTGTCAGAGATTAAAGCGATACCGATGTACCAGCATTTGTTTAAGAAGGCCTTTGGCATTGATGAGATAACGGTGCCCTTTGTGGTGAAGGCCATTGCACAATTTGAGCGAACATTAATCAGTGCTGATTCCAAGTATGATCAATACAAGAGAGGTGAAGCCTTTTTAACCCCTTTGGAATTGCAGGGCATGGATTTGTTCACGGACATGAGCAAGGGCGATTGCAACCATTGCCATGTATTGGGATCGACGTTCTCTGATTTTGCGTTTCGCAACACCGGCCTGGACAGTATTCCAGTGGATGAAGGAAGGTATATGATTACGTGGAATCCATCGGATAAAGGAAAGTTCAAGACTCCTAGTTTGCGCAACATTGCGCTAACAGCGCCCTACATGCACGACGGAAGATTCAATACCTTATTGGAGTGTGTCGAGCATTACAACACGGGCTTCCATTATGCGACCAACCTAGATCCCAATTTATACACCGCACAAAAAGGCAGAATGAGTCAACAGGAGATGGAGGCAATCGTGGCGTTTATGCATACGTTGACGGATGAGAACTTCATGCAGAATGCAGACTTTTTGCCGGTGAGGTAGGCGGAGGCACAGCGTTTTATAATTGAGCTCAGAGATTTTTGCATTCAACCTAGTCTGTAAAAGAAATAATAGTTTTGTGTGTAATTAATTGACGATTTTTCGATTAATCAAATTATAGCATTGCTGCTTGGCTACAAGTGATGAATTCTTTGCTTCTGCGCCACTTGAAATTTTGAAAAATGAGAACAATAACTAGCAGTCGTTTCATTTTAAAGTCTATTGTCCCAATTATAGTCAAGCAATAACGAGTATTCCAATCCAAGCGAATCCTTCTTTTGAAATCTAAGTCTGTGCTTTTTTAAGTCGTTTATTCTTTAACGAACTCATAAACATTGAATATTTCATGAAATTTATAAGTACCCTGTAGCTTATATGTACTTTCCAGTGTTTTCATAATGTTATTTTCGGGGAATGAGAATTGCGAGGCTGCATCCAAGAAAACTATTTTTTCACAACCATTTAAATCTACTTCATTGATATTGTTAATGGGAAAAATGTTTTGTTCTACAAGATTTTCTGTAATCAAGTGTGAAGGATTTTGATTGTCGATTTTTTTAAAAATCTCAGAACTGTAGTAGTATGTAAAGTTGTAAATAAAATGTTGTGGGCAGATCAATACTTTGGTTCTACTATCTTTCAGCTCCTTTATTTTTTCAACTGTTTCTTTGACATGTCTTTTGTTGTCAACATTTGGGTTAAATGTAAAAGCAAATAGAACAACCAAAATGCCAGGTAATATCAATTTATATTTTCTTAGACTAATTATATAGCTTGAGCAAATTGCTAAAACGAAATAGAAACCAAGAGAAACAAAGATCAAGTATCTGTCAAGAAACATTGGAATCCAGTAAGAAATAATAAACATGAATAAGAATGGGAATAAGAACCAAATCAAAATTATCTTATTACTTATGGGAATATTTTGAATGTCCTTCTTAATAATTGATTTAACCAATGCGACGAGTAAAATACTCATGGCGATTACAGTAGTTACTGGCTTATTGGAAAATTGCCATAGCATATTATAAATGCTCTCAAAACCGTTGGGAGATTTCAACCATGTACCATGATTAGAAGAGTCTAAAAAACGTATTATTAAAATATTCAGATTGGGAATATATAGAAAGATCAATCCAAGAAGGTAAACTATATATTTCCCTAATATTTTATTTCGAATGTCTTTTATTAATACAACAGGAATCGTTTGGATGGCAATAACGAAAAAACCAAAATAGTGAGAGTATAGTAGTAATACATTAATTGTAAGAAGCCATAAATAATGCCTGAAGTCCTTCTGCTTGCAGCAGATGGCCAAAAAAGTATGCATTGACATGGCTGTTAATAAGGCAAACAGACAGTATACCCTGGCTTCATGTGAAAAAGCGAGGTGATAATTTGAAAACGAGAATAATAAACTTGTTATTAGTGCTATTTGATAAGTAAAATATTCTTTTCCAATTTTATAAATAAGAAGGACTGAAATAACACTGAATATTAATGATGGGAATCGAACGGATAATTCACTTATTCCAAATGATTTTATCCAAAAGTGAAGTATGATTTCGTACAAAGGAGGATTGTTTCCAAAACTTAGCTGGTGAATAATTGACGAAACATCCAGTTGAGCATGATAAATACTAAATGGTTCATCACCCCCTACAGAGTTAGAGGATATAAAAATAGTTTTTAGAATTAAATTTAGAATAATTAGAAGTATTGGAGTAACCCTAGCTAAGTTCTTATTGAGTTCGTTCATGTTTTAATGGCGTAAAGCGATTGCGTTTAGGTGATATTGCCTTGATTAGTAATTGTAGCAGGATGATATTGCTTACTCGATGTTATGTGCTGTTCCTGTTGTCGGTCCATTATTTTTACTGTACTGACTTTAGGATTATGCGTCTGCTTAATTGCTCCGTCAAAATAATGGCGTTGGCATTTGGGAAATCTTTTTTAGCATTTTTAATCACCAATTCAACTTTTTTAATCCTACTCATATGGCTTTTCGGTGTCGCCCCCTTTATTTGAGTGGGTTCTGGTTTCCACTTTTAAAGTTCAATTATACTGTTTTTTTGTCACATTGGGTTGTCAGTCTACTCGCTTTTGCAGTCCGGCACGTCTTTTTTATGACTAAACGATATGCAGCTACAAAAAGTTGACGATTTCTATGCATGTCGCTCTCAGTCAAGATCAACTTTGGTAAATGCAGATTAAGTATTTCCTGAGTTCTTACAGCGCTTTGAGAGTACCAATTCGGAACTTGATTTTTACTCAAAACATTTATCGGCAATCGCTTTTACTGTAA
>CANGVU010000055.1 GCA_947457325.1 Flavobacteriales bacterium
AACAGGATATGGACTAGATGTTGAAAACGAACTGAAAATGTTACGGGTGATTCAGCGCATAAAATCTTCAAGTCCTATTCCCATCAAATCAACCCTAATCATTGGACATGCCTTACCATCCGATTACTATGGCCGCAAGGATGAATACATTCAGATGCTATTGGAACAACTTCTTCCCAAAGCCGAAGATATTGGATTTGATTTCCTGGACATTTTCTGTGAACGAGATTATTTCCAAGTTTCTCATTTGGAGCAGTTGTTATTAAAGTCAAAAGAATTAAACAAACCTGCAAAAATACATGTCAATCAATTTTACAGCATTGGCGGAGTCGAGACGGCTATCAAACTTGGTGCATTGAGTTTAGATCACATGGAAGTTATCTCTGATCAAGATTGGGCAGCATTAAAAAACAAACCCACCATTGTTACGGGGTTGCCAGGATGTTCTCTCTTCACTAAAATTCCATACACGCCCATGCGCAAATTAATGGATGAAAATATTCCAGTAGCATTGGCTACAGACTTCAATCCCGGCTCTGCTCCAAGCAGCAATATGAATTTGATTAACAGCCTTGCCTGTATTCAAATGAATATGAAGCCCCTAGAGGTCCTCACTGCAAGTTGTCAAAATGGGGCAGCGGCAATGAAGATTGATGAATTAACGGGAAGTATTACCCCAGGTAAAATAGCCAATTTCATCATCACCAAACCTCTAGAAAGGTTAAGTGAATTGTTTTACTATTTGGGTGAAGACAACATTGATCAAGTGTATATAAAAGGAAACCCACTCCGTTAAGAAGTGGGTTTTCTACAAACTGACACAAAACATTAAATCTTTATTATCTTAAATTCTGTTCTACGATTGGCTTGATGCTGCTCTTCTGTACAAGGGATTACATTCTTTCCTTCACATTCACACTGGTTTACCAAGTTCATCTCACCGTAACCACGACCATTGATACGAGATGGGTTTGTAATTTTAGCCTTGATATAGTCCGCTGAAGAGTTGGCACGTTTGTCCGAGAGTTTACGGTTGGATTCAGCGCTACCGCGGCAATCAGTATGAGATCCCAATTCAATTTGCATGGTGGGATTCTCATTCATAATGGCCACAATTTTATCCAACTCCACTGCAGCATCAGGACGAATGATGGCTTTGCCAAGGTCAAAGTAGATGGGCTTGATATCAATCAATTTGCCCAAATCTTGACCCACCTCTAATTTCTCCAATTGAACATTGCATTTGTTATTGATGAGATACTCACCTTCGCGGTCTATCAATTGTGAATAATTACAAGTCTGAGGCAAGTATCCATTTTTGGAAAATTGAAACAAATAGTTCACTTTTTGATTCCAGTCCAAATCACTCAACTCTTTTTCAAACTCTCCCAACGCATCTGTATTTAAAACTGTTTTTTGATGGGTTACAACATTCTCCATTTCAACCTTTACATCGCTCAATTTGCGTCCTGTAACAGCTTCTGTAATGACCCCTTTCAATGATACTTCAGGAATTTTTTCCAATTCCAAAGCAATCACCGACTCGTGTTCCATTGGCTTCAAATTTTTCTCTGTTTTCAATGAGCGATGAACAGGATAGTTGCACTCAATGACAACGTTTTCGAGATCATTTGCGTTGATGGTAGCCATACCCAAACTGTCTGTTGTTATCTTGGTAGCCTTTCCATTCTTATCGGTAATGATCAAGTTGGCCAAATCCAAGGCCATTCCTAAATTGTTGGTTAAAGCAATTTTGATTTCTTTGTCAAACTGCCATGGTTTCAAAACGTTGACCACATATAAATCATCACTTCCTTTTCCACCATTTCTGTTGGATGAAAAGAAACCTTTTTTGGTATCTGAAGAAAGTACAAATCCAAAATCATCAAGATTGGTATTTACTGGAGATCCTATATTCAAAACTTGCCATTTGTTATCTCCCTTTTGCTTGGCCACATAGCTGTCCAATCCCCCCAAACCCAAATGGCCATTGGATGCAAAAAACAGTTGCCCGTTCTCATGAATAAAAGGAAACATCTCATTGCCTTCTGTATTGATATCACTGCCTAAATTCATGGGTTTACCCCAAGTACCATCTGCATTTCTTTTTGCACAATACACATCAGTACCGCCAAATCCACCTGGCATATCAGAAACAAAGTAGACTACATCACCGGATAAATTCAGTGATGCATGACCTACTGAAAAATTGGCGCTATTAAAAGGCAATGCAATGGGGTCTGACCACTCATTGTTGTCCTTTCTTACCTCAAACAATTCTAGGCAAGTGTAACCCTTTGCATCTCTTTCCTTGTAATTGTTTCGGGTAAACATCGCAATGTTTCCATTTCCATTAAAGGAAATTGGTCCTTCATGGAATTTACCTTTCATGACATCTGCAAAGGCCCTAATATTCATTACTTCATCATTGGGTCCCAAGTCACCTGCATAAAGCTCAAGGAAGGGCAATCCGTTCCAATTCCATTTTCTTTCCACGGATTCAACACCCTGTCTGGAGGAAGCAAATACCAATTGATTTCCAACCATAACTGGCGCAAAGTCTTGGTCTGCTGTATTCATTGTCAATGATTTCACAACATATCTTCCATCATCCTTCTGATAGGTTTGCAACTGATCGTATTTACCCAAGGACCTGGACAAACGAGAATCGTTGGTCAATTTGTTGCTTGCCTTTTGTAACCATGCATAAGCCTCCTCGTACTTCTTGTTCACCTTTAGACATTGTGCGTAGTGGTAGAAATCCTCACCGGATGCATCTGGTCGATTGGCGACCTCCTTCCAAATTTTTTCTGAATCTTTGAAGGCCTCAATTTGGTAGTAACTCCATGCCAATTTTCTAAGCAGTTCAGACGATTTATCATCAACCTTTAGGTAATTATTTATGGCCAAATGATACGAAAATGCATCATAATATTTATTGCCCTTTTTCTCCCATTTGGACTGAGCACTGGATTGTATGGCTATTGTGCCAAAAATCAATAATAGTATTCCTGTAATATTTCTCATCTGGGTGGAGTTTAAAAGTAACGTGGTGATTTAATTTTTGCCACTTGCTTGTAAGTGAGTTCATAGCGAAGCACCACTTCATGACTACCTGAACGACCAGCATGCTGACCAAAAGCATAAGACCAATCATATGCGTAACCCACTTGTAAATTTTCGTTGAAATTAAAGCCAATCAAAGCACCCAATGCATCTCCGCTTCTTGAAGATACACCAGTCCAAAATTTGTCATTAAAAACAAACATTGCCGTTGCATCCAATTGAACAGGTGCACCCGGAACTGTCTTCATCAATACAGATGGTTTGAACATTATCTGCTTTGTCATTGGCAAAATGGCACCAGCAGTTGCATAATAGTGACGCTTGGATTGAAGCAACTCAAGTTCACTATCTTGTGCTGATAAAAATTTAGTCTCTAAAATTCGAGGAGATGATACTCCAAAATACCATTTTTGATTTTGAAGAAAGATTCCTGCACCAAAATTGGGGGTTAACTTACTTGCAGCATTTCCTAAAAAAGATGCATCATTCACCTCATACAAATTCAAATCTGATAAGTTTGCGTTAACGCTCTGGAAACCGCCATTGATACCCAATGACATGGTAGTATTCTCATTCAACTTGGCTATGTAGGCCCCGGCTAAAGAGAACATAGAGGAGCGAATGGGACCTATGCGGTCTCCGTTGTAATTTAGACCAACGCCTAATTTACCATTCAAAATGGGTGAATTCATCCCAAAAGATTGGGTTGTTGGCGCGCCATCAAAGCCTGCCCATTGAGAGCGGTGCAAAGCAACAAAAGACATGCATCCTCGGCTTCCTGCATAGGCAGGATTCATCTCCAAGGTATTGAACATATAATGCGTATACAAAGCTTCTTGCTGCGCCGATGCTGACACTACAAAAAGAACTAAAATGGGTATTAAAAATAATTTTTTCATGATTCAATCCTTTTATCGTTTGATGTAGATGTATCCTTGTTTGGCTGTGGCATTTCTCTCAGACTTAAAGACGAAGAAATAAGTGCCCTCTGGTAGTGTTGATCCACCTATGGTTCCAGACTCATTGCACTCTCCGGCCCAAGAATTATCATATGGTTCTGCACTATACACTTGATTTCCCCATCGGTTAAATACCACCATCGAATTACCTGGGTAGTTTTCTATACCTGGAATTACCCATGTATCATTTACACCATCTCCATTTGGAGAAAACCCTTCGGGTATTTCCAAATCAGGAATACAATTGTTGAAATCAATGTAATCTGGAATTCCATTTTGATTGCAATCACTCAACGTTGGTGAACAAAGTTCTGTCATGCCAGACTCCTCTGCATCAGTTAAACCGTCTCCATCACTATCCTCATCCAAATAATTAGCAACACCGTCACCATCAATATCAGCCGTAACTGTCTCGATATAATCAGGAATTCCATCCAAATCACTATCCGCTGGAACAACTTCAAAATAAACCGTGGCTGTGTCGCACATTCCAAAACTATTACAAACACTATAGGTCATTGAATCCATTCCACAATAACTCCAATCAGGCTGGTAGGAAATCAAGCTCGTGTCCAAATCAACACGACCAAAATCTGTTGAGTCAATGATTGTGACAGTAAAATTCTGATCACCAAATAAGGTATCGTTCAATACCACATCGATGTTTACCAAACCATCATTGGAAGTGATGAAATCATCTACCGCAATAGGAGCCGTAGGATTCACATTAATAGTAACCCAAGCCGTATCGCATAACGAAAGAATACCATTGTCACACATTACAACCATTACGTTGGAGGGAATCTGCCATCCCAACGCTGTAAAGTCGAAACAATAGTCATCAAGAATATTGTCTTCTATGATTCCTAATCCTTCCATTAATAACCATGATGAAACTGCAACATTATCGCCATCTACATCGCTTGCATCCAAACAAATGGTGGTGGTACTGTTCAAATCCACAGTCACATTTAAAGACGCCGGAGAAATAACTGGAGCGTCGTTCACAGGAGCTACTTCAATATAAATCTCAGCTGTATTCGATAACAAACCTGAAGCATCAGACACCACATACAATCTGGTAGTTGTTCCGAAGTAATTCAATGCGGGGGTGAAACTCAATACGCCATTTGCATCCACCGACCAATTACCTTCTGGTCCAGAGGATGTGGTTTGAAGACCCGCTAGAGTTGGATCAATGTCAACCGACGCAAAATCCAAATTGTTGTCTGAATCGGTGTCATTGTCCATTAGATTCAATTGCATTGAACCAGCATCTTCTGCGATAAACAACGAATCATTCACAGCTACAGGCGAACAATCATTGTTGTATCCTATAACAAATGAAACTGTGTCAGATACGCAAGTTTCAGTTTGTAATCCAATCATCAAATATTCTCCTTCACTCAATCCTACAAACAACTCGACAGCAGGGGTCTCTTGGTCTTCATTGATGAAATAATAAGTATTGAACTGATTAAAATTCAACACCTGAACAGATCCGTTTCCTGCACTGCAACTTGCATCTTGAATTTGGCCGATTACCACAGCCGCAGCGCTATAGCTACAAGCAGCACTATCCGTAGCCAAAGGATTAAAGTCACAAGCCAAAGTATCGGTACATCCCAAAACTTCGTCAACATCATTTACTCCGTCATTGTCAGCATCGGTATCCAAGTAATCTGGCGTTCCATCACCATCAGTGTCAACTGTACCTTCTGTTTCATCCAAAATACCATCGCCATCCGAATCCAAATCCAAGTAATCCGGCGTTCCGTCACCATCAGTGTCAACAGTACCCTCTGTTTCATCCAAAATGCCATCACCATCGGAATCCAAATCCAAGTAGTTCGGTGTTCCATCGCCGTCCGAATCCACATCTCCCTCTTCTTCATCCAAAATGCCATCGCCATCTGAATCCAAATCCAAGTAGTTCGGGGTTCCATCACCATCGGTGTCAACATCATCTTCTGTTGCATCCAAAATGCCATCACCATCCGAATCCAAATCCAAGTAGTTCGGAGTTCCATCGCCATCCGTGTCAACATCATCTTCTGTGGCATCCAAAATGCCATCACCGTCAGAATCCAAATCCAAGTAGTTCGGGGTGTTGTCACCATCGGCATCGTTGGTCAACTCAGTTGAATCCAAAATGCCATCACCATCGGAATCCAAATCCAGGTAGTTCGGGGTTCCATCGCCATCCGTGTCAACATCATCTTCTGTGGCATCCAAAATGCCATCACCGTCAGAATCCAAATCCAAGTAGTTTGGTGTATTATCACCATCTGCATCAGTGGTCAATTCGGTTGCATCCAAAATGCCATCACCGTCAGAATCCAAATCCAAGTAGTTCGGGGTGTTGTCACCATCGGCGTCGGCGGTTAATTCGGTAGCATCCAAAATACCATCACCATCGGAATCCAAATCTAGAAAATTTGGAATATTGTCCCCATCTACATCTGCCGTCAGTTCTAGTGAATCCAGGATATTATCTCCATCTGAGTCTAAATCTAAGTAATTGGGCAGGCCATCATTGTCACCATCGGCAATCAATTCAACATCATCAGAAATATTGTCTCCGTCCGAATCCAAGTCTAAGAAATTGGGTCGGCCATCACCATCAACATCCATAATGCCCTCAATGGCATCATCTATTCCATCACCATCGGAATCGGTGTCCAAATGATTGGGCGTACCATCTTCATCTTGGTCATCCGTTCCTTCAATCTCAGTACAAATTCCATCTAAATCTTCATCATTGATACAAAATCCATCGCAATTCAAATAGTTCAATGCAGGATAGGTACAAGTTTGGTCATCTTCGGTTGCGTTAGCATTGTAGTTACAAGCTTCTGGATCGGTGCAACCGGTAGTTTCCAATTCATCACACACTCCATCACTGTCTGCATCATTGATGCATGAACCATCACAGTTCAAATACGTTTGCAATGGGTAGGTACAACTCGCGTCGTCTTCTGTTGCATTGGCGTTGTAGTTACAAGCTAATGGATCAGTACAACCGGAAACTTCGTTCTCATTGCAAATACCATCGATGTCTGCATCGTTGATACAAGATCCATCGCAATTCAAATAAGATTGCAATGGGTAGGTACAACTCGCGTCGTCTTCTGTTGCATTGGCATTGTAGTTACAAGCCAACTCATCAGTACAACCAGGAACTTCATTCTCATTGCAAATACCATCATTGTCCGAATCATTGATACAAGATCCATCGCAATTCAAATACGTTTGCAACGGGTAGGTACAACTCGCGTCGTCTTCTGTTGCATTGGCATTGTAGTTACAAGCGTCTGGATCTGTGCA
>CANGVU010000056.1 GCA_947457325.1 Flavobacteriales bacterium
CAGTATTTGGACAGAATAAGTCCTTCTTCTTCTAATCTTTGTTGTCTTCTTTTGTCTCGGTTTTTGTTTTTGTCGACATCTGTTTCCGGCGTGTCATTGTTGTGCTGAATAATGGCCATCGATTTTTTGATGCGGCGTTTGTATCGGGTAGCAATCAAGTATTGATTGTCCTCCACTTCTGATTTGAATTTTCCACCAACGCGATCAATTCCCAATGGACGACCCGCTAACAGATTTTCTAAATCTTCTAAATCCAAATCAAAATGTATAAACTCTTCCAAAGCTGCTATATCGCTGATATATGCAAACTTATTGTCGGGAATTTTGGATAGTAATTTAAGACTATCATTAAGCACCAAAACCCTGGCTATTTCGATACCCAATGCAGGTGAAATGCTCATCCAAATTGCACTATCTCGATTGATTCGAACGTTGGCTTTAAATTCAACATTGTCTTCTTTATTCAAAGTGTATCCTTCAATTTTCATCCCCAGCTGCTTGTATTCTTGCCAACTTTTTTCGTTTTGTTTCAAGACCATCATGGCTGGTTTGGGACGAGTATTCTCATTCAAAACGCCTATGCTTTTGGAGGGTCGACACCCTATCAAAACAATCAATGAAACCGTGAAAATGGATATATGCTTTAGGGACATTCGGGATTGATTTGGTTTAGCCAAGTATTGAATGGCATTTTTTTCTTGGCTTCCGTTAAGAATTTGCAGGCTGTATTGTTGTCCTTTTTTTCAGTGAAGTATTTTGCGGCATTTAAGGCGTCAAAAAAACTATTTTTATCAAATTCTGATTCTGAGATGTTTTCACCCTTTTGCATTCTGAGGGCATGCAGTGTGATTTCGTATCCGGGAATTTGGTTGTTGATTAAAACAATCACTTGGTCTTCAAGCCCGGGAATGTTTATAGAGAAAAACGCGTTGATCCATCCCATTTGTAGGACAGAAACGGTGGTCATGATGTTTATTTTTTTCATCATTACTTGTCCTTGAACGAGCGCATTTTTTTGATCCCCCATTGCAGCATAACTGAATAGTTTCATCAAGTAAAAACCGGATTCTATTGTTGGGTCGTCCAGAACAATGGCTAGACCTGCATTGCACTCTTCTATACACCCTTGAAACTCACCCATTCTGAATAGGGCTTGGGCAGCTTGATTTCTGAATTCCGCGGCAAAGGGAAAGAGATTATAGGCCTCTTGTGAAAGATCAAAATATTGTGTTGCTGATGAGGCCGGGTTTTCCTCAAACATGCCCAATAGCGCTATCCAAACTACTTTTTTTGAGGGGTCAAGTTGAACTGTATTTAAGTACGATTCAATGGCTTGGGTTGTCTTATTGTTCAACGCGTAGAAATCTCCAGCTATTGAGTGTGCTTTGGCTTCTCGTGGAAAAGCAATCAGTGTTTTTTCAATGCAGCGCTCTATGATGGCTTTCCATTCTTCTTGTATGTTCTCACTGTAAACAAAAGGAGCCAGCGCATTGATGCGTTGATCAATGCCTATACCTGGCATGTCCAACGCTTTGTCCAGCGCCAACAGAATGTCTTGTGGATGGGCCTTGGGATCTTTTGATAGGATTTTGTATTGTAGAAATGCTTTTTGACTTTCAGGTGTATGCGGATTTTTATTGATAAGGTTGAGTGCCTTTTGATTGGCATTGGTGCCCAGATAAAACTCAACTGCTTGTAAGGTGAAATCTGTTTCTTCTGGAAATGCCAATGCTAGTTTTTCCAGTTCAAGTCCTGCGGCATCCAGATCCTTCAATTGAATGTATAGTTCTTGTTTCAGGCGTGATATATAAGGATCGATGCCATTGACTTTTTCCAATTGATCCAGAGCTTCTATGGCTTGTCTCAACTCTCCATTTCTAGAGCATGTTTCAGACAATTCAAGCAATGGCAATGTCCATGCAGGGTCTTGTTTGATGAGCGCTTGGTATTGCTTGATGCTTTGTGACCATTGATTGTTGGCGCCTAAACATCTCGCATATTCCAATCCATACCATTTGTTGTTTTTGTCTATTTCAACAGCCCGCTTGGCATGCATTAGCGCCATTTTAGGAATCAGCAACTGTTCCCTTTGAATGCGTGCAACTTCATAGTGTGCTGCGGCCTCATTGGGTAAAATTAGCAGATAGTCCTCAAAGGCTTTTACAGATAATTCCCACTTGGCATTGTTTTTAAATTCGATGCCTTTAAAAAACTGATCGTTCGCCTCTTTGGCTTTTTCCTTAGTAAGAAAAATACTGGTTTGTTTTTTAGCACAACTTCTGAAAACCAGGATAGAAGCAAGAATGATATGTAAGGTGATTTTATTCAATGTTGCCCACAGTAGAAAAGTCCCCCAAATTCAAGTCGCCAGAGTAATGTCGGATGTGACAGTTTGAACCAATCATCGCATTCTCTATGTTGGATTCTGCAATGACAGTTTGCGCATTGACTATGGCGTTTTCAATTTTGGTATTGATGATTTTCACTCCTTTTTCCAAAGAAACATATGGTCCAACAATTGCATTTTTCAGCACCACATCAGCTGCAATAAAACAAGGGGGGATAATTTGACTATTCTCTCCCAAAGTTTGTGTTTGGGCATATTGCGGTTCATAACCCAATATTTTTTGATTGGTTTCAACAACAGCTGCTTTGTTTCCGCAGTCCATCCAATCATTGACTGTGCCGGGTGTGAAGCTAGCGCCTTGTTTCATCATGTTCCTAAGGGCATCGGGTAGTTGGTACTCTCCACCATTGGTGATGTTGTTGTCAACCAGATATTGCAGTTCTCTTCTCAGCCATTGACCATCTTTGAAATAGTAGATACCGATCATCGCCAAGTCACTGACAAATTGCTGTGGTTTTTCGACAAATTCCAATATTTTCCCGTTGTCATCTGTAACAACAACACCGAACTGCCTCGGGTCGTCAATTTTCTGTACCCACAAAACACCATCGGCATTTTGATCCAACTCAAAATTGGCTTTGAACAATGTATCGGCAAAGGCAACTGTTACTGGACCCTCAAGATGCTCTGCTGCGCAAAGCACAGCATGCGCAGTTCCTAATGCTTGGTCTTGGTAATGGATGCTTCCCTTGGCGCCTAAGGTCTTGGCTACATCAAGCAAGTGTTGCTCAGCAGTTTCACCAAATCGTCCGGTAACAAAGGCAATGTGCTCAACTTTTTGGTGGCTCACTTTGCAAATTTCCTCAACCAAACGTTGCACAATGGGCTTTCCAGCCACGTGAATCAGTGGTTTAGGGGTGGTTAAAGTATGCGGGCGAAGGCGTTTGCCCATGCCCGCCATGGGTACAATGACATTCATGCGTAATGATTAGCAGTACCAAAGAAAATCCACAAGTACCTTGCTTATTCAGTCGTTTGAGAGAATAATCAACATTGTAACGTTAACGCAACGGAAAGCGCTTATTTGATTTGGCCGTATTTGCGCTGGTATTTCTCGTACAAGTCGACTTGTTTGTTGCGGATAGTAATGTCGCGTCCGTCAATAAATGCACGAACCAAATGATTGGTTTTCATGTCCAATGCATCCCCTTCAGAAATAAAGAATGTCGCACTTTTTCCCAATTCGATGCTTCCGTAATGCGCATCAATCTTGAGAATTTTGGCAGCATCCAATGTTAACGCTTGAACAGCTGCTTCATAAGGTAGACCGTATCCAACTGCAGTTCCTGCCAAGAATGGTAGGTTGCGCGAATTCATGGCCTCCATGTCTCCAGCATTTTGGAAACAGAAAACAACTCCAGCATCGTGCAAGCGCTTGGCCAAAGTAAATGGAGCATCAATTTCATCACCGGAAAAACGAGGTAAGCTGTGGACGCGCGGTATCATCACGGGAATATTGTTTTCCTTGAGCAACGGAGCAACCCAGGCTGCATCGTAGCCGCCAACGATAACCATTTCGGGTATTTTGTGTTTTTGTTTGAAGTTTACAGCTTCCGTAATTTGACGCTCATCTTCTGCATGAACATACCAAGTAGCGTCGCCTGCTATGACGGGGCACATGGCTTCCATTCTTGGATCTACCTCACTTTGCTGCGGCATACTGCAATAAGCTCTAGATGCTTCAAAGTAAAGTCCTAGTCTTTCCATTTCTTCGGAATAATCTTTATTGATTTCCAAGCCACCTGAAGAACGACGGTAGGGATATGGCCAATTCACGTGTATGCCATCATTGGTCCTAACTACAGCATCTTCCCAGTTCCAAGCGTCCAAGTGCACAATGGATGAGGTACCTGAAATGGTACCCCCTTTGGGTGTTACTTGTGTAATCAGGACACCATTGCTGCGCACTGTGGGCAATATTTCAGAGTCGGTATTGAACGCAATCAGTGAGCGGATGTGCGGGTTGTAATCCCCCACCTCATAAAAGTCGCTGGTAGCACGTACGGCCTCCATTTCAATCAATCCAAGATTGATAGCGGGAGCGATAAATCCAGGATACAAATGTTGTCCGCTGGCTTGGATTACCTCGTCATATGCGTTGGGTGCCAATCGGATGGTTCGCGCATCAGCTACCAATTCAATTTTTCCTTGTTTAAATCCAACAGCAGCGTTTTCCAATACTTGTCCATTGCCCAAGTGCGCCACCACATTCATGATGAGAATGGATTTGTTTTGCGCAGGGGCAGGGGCATATTGTGCCATGCTGCTGTTGCAGATCAAGGCCAAACAAATCAATAAAAAATTAATGGTGGTTTTCATGGTCGTGTTCTTCAAAGTGATACAAATCTCCGGTGCTGTCACAATGGAAGTGACGGCGTTTTCTTCCTTTGGGTTTTTGCGGTGTTTCTCCATTGATGATGGCCTTTTGCATCGCATCCATCAAGGCTTTGCGATCATTCCACTCTTCCTGGTGCAAGAAGCCATCCTCTTCACGATCAAAATAGCATCTGCCATCTACAAATGTTTTTTCTACCATCGAATAAACACTCAATGGGCTGTTATTCCAGATGACAACATCCGCGTCTTTGCCTGCTTTTAATGATCCCATTCTGTCATCTAGATGGAGTATTTTTGCGGGGTTTAGTGTCACAAACTTCCAAGCTTCTTCCTCGCTTAGATTACCATACTTCACCGCTTTGGCCGCTTCTTGATTCAATCTTCTGGCCATTTCTGCATCATCTGAATTGAACGCTACTACGATGCCCTCTCTGTGCATCAGCGCACCGTTGTAGGGTATGGCATCTCTCACTTCCATTTTATAAGCCCACCAGTCGCTAAAAGATGAGGCCGCTGCACCATGCGCTTTCATTTTATCAGCGACTTTGTACCCTTCTAAAATATGGGTGAAGGTGTTGATCTTGATTCCCATGCTGTCCGCCATGTGCATCAGCATATTGATTTCGCTTTGAACATAACTGTGGCAGGTGATGAATCGCTTGCCTTCCAAGATTTCCAACAAAGCCTGTTTTTCCAAATCAACCCTGGGCTTGGGCAATTTTGTTTTTGACTTTAAAGACAAATTGTAATTTTTCCATTCATTGCCATATTCACGCGCTTGATGAAAATGATCATAGTACACTTGTTCAACGCCCATCCTGGTTTGCGGAAAACGAATGCTATTGAAATCGCCGGCGTTGCTGTGTTTGACATTTTCGCCTAGCGCAAATTTGATAAATCCTGGAGCATTTTCTATCAGCATTTCTTCATGGTTGACACCCCATCTGGTCTTAATCAATGCGCTTTGTCCCCCGATGGCATTGGCACTTCCGTGCAACAACTGTGATGATGTAACACCGCCAGCCAATTGTCGATAGATATCGATGTCCTCTGGCCAAACAACACGAGCTTCTTCCACCTCTGCACTGGATGTTTGCGCGTGCTCATTGACAGACATTAATGCAATGTGACTGTGCTCGTCTATGATTCCGCAAGTGATGTGTTTGCCTGTGGCGTCTATACTTGTGACTTTCACTCCTGCAGGAGGGATTACTTTACCTACTTGTAAGATTTTTCCGTTTTGTATTAAAAGATCACCTTGGATTATGCCATCTTTCTCATTGGTCCACAAAGTTCCGTTTTTGATCCAAACCGTTTCTTGCGCAGGCAATGCAGTTCTGCCATAAGCACCAAATGGGTATGTCATTTCAGTGATGGGGTTGATCCACTCTTCAATGGCTTCAACAGTGGTATCAGGCTCAATGATTTTTGGATCAAATTTTCCATTGATGGAGATGTTCCTGCTGTCTCCATTTTGAGCTAAAAGCATCCACCCTGTGACACTGCTATTGAGCTTTTGTAAACTCAAATATTGTTGTGATACAGCAATACTATCACTTTTTGGGGTCAAAGAGATTGTAATGCGCGAGTCATCGGTTTTTACGGTGCTGTTTTGTGACAATGTATCTGCGCCTTGTATCCAAGTGGCCAACACGCCTTGTGGTTTGTCTTCTACAACAACTTTTATCTCTTGGTTGTTTTCGGTTTGTAACGAATAAGTTCCCAACCATGGATTAGCTTTGGTGGTGTTGACCTCATGTTTTTTCCCCATTACCCAGTTTTCCTCAATCTTGCATTTTTTGGAAAGGAGTGGTTCATTGGTAATGATGAAATTGGCCCATTTCCCTTTTTCCAAACTGCCCAATTGGTCATAAGCGTTGATCCATTGCGCCGGATTTTTGCACAAGGCACGTATTACATCGGATTCGTCTAATCCATATTTGGCAGCCTTTCTAATGTTGTTCAGGAACGCGCTTTTGTCGTCCAATCCGTCCGTTGTGAAGGCAAAAGGGACTTTAGCTTGTTTGAGCGTTGACGCATTGGCCGGAGCCCAGTCCCAATGTTTCAATTCTTCCAAAGGAACTTGTCTGGCCAGTAGGGGGTCAATCAAATCATATGGACCTGGAAAATTGACGGGAAGAATGAATGAGCCTTTGGTTGCAGAAATCTCTTGGATTCTTTGGTATTCATTTCCGCAGCCTTTAAAGATGTATTGCACCTTCATTTCATCTCCAATCTTGTCGGCGCGCATGGCGTTCCATTTGTCATCAGTTTCAAAAAAGGAAGGGAATTGTTGTAATTGTAAAAATGACTCTAAGCTGAGGTTGCGTTCTTGTTGAATCCCTTGATTTTTGTACCATTCAGCATCGAAATAGGTTTGACGCAAAAGGGCGATGGAACCCATCAAGCTAGAGGGGTATTCTTGTTTGCTACTGCCTTTTTCAAATGAATAATGAGCCGATACATTGGATTTTAACAGTGCAATATTTTCGTTGTCATCTAAAGCAACCAAGGCTCCGCTTCCTCTCACTATTCCATCTTTTCTGTGCGTAA
>CANGVU010000057.1 GCA_947457325.1 Flavobacteriales bacterium
TAAGATAAAGAGCAATACTTTGCAAAGGAAGGTCAAAAGACAAGATGAGCAGTTTGAGAATAATTTTTGCCAAAATCCAAATGGCACCAAAGGCTAAAATTTTATTTTTATTCTTTTTTATTTTTTTCAATAACCATGGCCAAAAGAGATAGAAATGTTCCTCTACTCCAATCGACCATAAGTGTCCCACCATGCCAATAGCAGGAACAAAAAGTAGAGCGATATTTGGAGAAAATAGGAAATGACAAGTAGCTACAAATCCTCGTTGGGATAGCCATTCTGGTTGATTGGGATAATTGAAATCAGACCAATCTATGGCGCCTACCCCGAAAGCCAGCAATACAATGAAAAGATAAAGCGGCCATATGCGGATGATGCGCCGCCAATAAAAGGAGGAAATGGAAAACCGACCCTTTGTTTGGGTTTCTTGAATCAGAACGTGTGTGATTAAAAATCCACTGAGAACAAAGAAAAAAACCACTGCATTGAATCCAAGATGCGAAAAAAGGGGAGCGTTCCACATCATTTTTCCTTGAAGGATATAGGTAATGGGCGCTAAAGTGTAAATGTTGTTTAAGTCATACCAAAGGGTGCTGAGATTGAATACTTTTTTCATCATCTCAATGTGTCCAATGATTACAGCAACAGCTGCAAATAACCGCAGAGCAGTAATTCCTGAAAGTTGAGATTTTTTCTGCATTCCCCTCAAAAGTAGGGAATTCTTTAGACCGTTTGTGAGAAAATGGAAGTGGTTTCAGGTTGAATGAAAGGATCAATGGCCATGCAAATGTTGCGCACAAATCCTTTTCCCGCTTCGGTTACCAACAGCTCCCCTGCATGAAGTGTCAACAGGCCATCATTTTCCATTTCTTTTAATTTCGATAGGTTCCTGATAATAGAAGATGCAATGGGCTCTTCCGGTTTCCATTGCGTTTCAAAGTGACACATGAGTTGTCTGATATGCCAACGGATGTTGATTTCTACATCTGTTAATCGATGTCCTTTGAAATGAGTAAATTGTCCAGAAGCAATGGCGGCAGAATATTCTTCAACGGTTTTGTGGTTTTGAACGAAGGCGCTAAACGCATCACTAATGGCAGAAACCCCTAGTCCAATTAGCAACTGTGATTGCGTAGTGGTGTAACCCATAAAGTTTCTGTTCATGGATTTGTTTTTAAAGTGGGCAAATAAAGGGTCGGTTGGCAAGGCAAAGTGATCCATTCCGATTTCATGATAGCCATTTTGTTCCAAGCAATTTCTTCCCCAGGTGTAAAGTTCTTTTTTCTTGATGGCTGAAGGCAGGTCCGCATCTGTGAATTTCCGCATTCCGCGTTTTATCCAAGGCACATGGGCGTAGCTGTAGAAAGCAATGCGATCTGGTTGCCATTCCATAACGCAAGCGAAAGTTTGTTTTATGCTCTCTAGGGTTTGTTTGGGTAGTCCATAAATCAAATCCAAATTGACACTGGTGTAGCCAATTTCTCGCGCCCAGCGCATCACTTGCGTTACATGCTCTTTTGGTTGAATGCGGTGAATGGTTTCTTGCACAATGGGATCCATGTCCTGTACTCCAAAACTTACCCGTCTGAATCCGAGATTAAATAAGGTTTTCAGATGATCATGAGTTGTGTTGTTGGGGTGGCCTTCAAAACTGAACTCATATTGCGGGTGGAGGCGGGATGTATTTAAGAGGTGTAGAATCAATTGGGCTAAATTTGCGGGCTGAAAAAAAGTTGGCGTGCCCCCACCCAAGTGAATTTCACTAATCATGGGTTTTTCAGGGAGTAAAGCCAAGTATTGATTCCATTCTTGGCAAAGCAAATCGATATAGGGTTTTTCAACTTGATGATTCACCGTAATGCGTGTATTGCAGCCACAATAAGTACAGAGGCTTTCGCAATAGGGTAGGTGGATGTACAAGCTGATGCCATTTTGTTTGCCATCCTTTTCAAATGCGCGAATAACAAATTGCTTCCACTCTTCAGGATTAGGGGGGTGTTTCCAATGAGGAACCGCTGGATAGCTGGTGTAGCGGGGTCCAGCCGTATTGTATTTAGCGGTTAGAAATTCATGGTTGAAGGTCATGATGCAAAATTCTATCGGTGACTCATTCTGAAAATTGATATAAGTCAATATTGTACTGTTTTCATGTGATGAAAGCGTGAAATATTCGTAGTAAAGGAATTGCTCATTGAAAAAACCATTATTATTGTTGTATGAAAAATCAATTCAAGTGGAGTTTTTTATTTCTCCTGCTGTTTTCTTTTGCGTGTAACAAGAGTATAGAGCTTCAACCCAAAGCGAACTCATCAGAGATGCCTGGTTGGGAGAAGACATTAAACCCTTTTTTAGAAGATATGGAATTGGGAATAAAGACGTCTTACACAACGGGCAATATTGTGCTTTCTACAGGCAATTGGACGTTTAATGACGCAATGATTGGAACGTCTACATCAGATAAAAAGACAGGAACCAAGTCGGCAAGAATACGTAACTCGGGAAAATTGACATTGTTATCTGATAAGACAAACGGGGTAGGAACCGTTTCTATAAAACATGCGGCGTATGGAGCAGATGCCTCGAGCACTTGGCAGTTGTGGTATTCAACCAATGCTGGAGCAACTTATACGCAAGCGGGAGCGACCATTACTTCTGTAGCAGGTGGTTTGGTGACAGCATCATTTACATTGAATATTTCTGGAGGTGTCCGCATTGAAATTCGGAAAGTCAGCGGAGGAACCAATCGCATCAATATTGATGAAATAGCGATGACAGACAACGGAACGGTTACTCCGCCAGCGACATTGGGAAAGAAGTTTTTGTTTGATGCCAAACATGGTCAAACCGCAGGCAATGCAGATTGGGTGATTGATCAAGACAATAACACACCTCAGCAAATCCCTACGCCATTGCAGAGTACTGTAACCAGTAGCACTTCGGGCACTTATTGGACCGGAGGGATTTCATCTTGGGGAATTGCCTTGGCCAAGATGGGGCATACTGTTCACACCTTGTCGAGCTCTGCCTCATTGACCTACGGCAACACCGCTAATTCCATGGACTTGATGAATTACGATGTATTTGTTGTGGATGAGCCCAATACACTTTTCACAGCGGCAGAAAAGACAGCGATGCTGCAATTTGTTCAAAATGGTGGAGGGTTATTTATTGTGGGTAATCATAATGGCTCGGATCGTAATTCTGATGGTTATGATGCGCCCGCCATTTGGAATAATTTCTTTTCAAGCAATGGTGTAGTAGCCAATCCTTTTGGTTTTACGTTTGACCTTCAGAATTTATCAGGAACCACCACCAATCGCGCAACGACAACAACCAACCCCATTTTGAATGGGACGCAAGGGTCAGTGGCATCCATACAGTACAACAGCGGAACCTCCATGACCATGAATCCCACAGCTAATTCCAGTGTAACTGGTTTGATTTGGAAGAGTGGAGTTACTAAAAATAACAACAATGTTTTTTGTTTGAGCTCCACTTATGGGACTGGACGTGTTGTTGCACTGGGAGATAGTTCACCAACGGATGATGGAACAGGGGCTTCTGGAGATCTTTTGTATGATGGATGGTCATTGTACGGCCATTCCAAATTGATGTTGAACGCGTCTTTGTGGTTGTCGGAATAAAGGCTATTGGAATTTCAATCGAATTAGAGAACATAAAGTTCAACCCTTATATTTGTTCTCAATCCCTAACCGATGTTATTCAATAGCTTCAATTACCTTGTATTTCTTGTTTCGGTTTGGGTTGTCTTTTGGTTTGTATTGAAAGACAAAACCAAATGGCAGCAGTTGTTTTTGCTTTTGGTCAGCTGTTATTTTTACATGTTTTTTATTCCCAAGTACATTTTGATTTTGGGACTTACGATAGCTGTAGATTATTGGGCGGGAATTGCATTGGAGCGACAGGAAAGCGAGAGAAAACGAAGGGTGATTTTATGGACAAGTGTAGTGGTGACTTGTGCCATTTTGTTTGTCTTTAAGTACTACAATTTTTTCTCCGAGAACATTCGCTTTTTGTCAGGATACTTTGGTGGTGAATGGTCCATCGGTATTTTGTCTTGGGCGCTTCCAATAGGACTTTCTTTTCACACCTTTCAAAGTTTGAGTTATGTGTTTGAGGTTTATTACAAAAGGCAGGCTGCGGAGCGCAACTTTTTGACTTACTCTTTGTACGTCATGTATTTTCCACAATTGGTAGCGGGGCCCATAGAGCGACCAGGGAATTTGCTTCAGCAGTTAAATAAGCCATTTTCTTTTGATGCATCGTTGGCGAGTGACGGGTTGCGGATGATCTTGTGGGGTTTGTTCAAAAAGGTAGTTATTGCGGATGCTTGTGCGCAAATCGTAAACACCATCTATTCTAATGTGGCAGGGGCGTCAACATTGGATTTGTGGTATGCGGCCGTATTGTTCTCTATTCAGATTTATGGTGATTTTTCAGGATATTCAGATATTGCTAGAGGAAGTTCTCAGTTGTTGGGCATTCGACTGATTTCAAATTTTCAATTTCCCTATTTCTCAAAAAGCATTACTGAGTTTTGGAGCCGCTGGCACACCAGTCTTTCCTCTTGGTTTCGGGATTATGTGTACATCCCAATGGGTGGAAATAGAGTGTCTTCTTGGAAGCAGTCCAGAAATATTTTGATTGTTTTTGTACTGAGTGGATTTTGGCATGGTGCACAATGGACATTCATTGTGTGGGGATTGGTCAATGCAGGCTTTATTCTACTCGAGAAGTCTGTATCATGGGGCAAGAGAGCTGAATCAGCCGTTTTGATACCATTGACATTTTTGACAACAACGTGTATTTGGGTTTTTTTCAGGGCTGAGAATATGAATCAAGCATGGGAACAATTGTATCGAATGATGTTTGATATTCATGGAGGCACGCAAATTACTCAAGACATTAAATTGTGGTTGATGATTGCCTTTTTCTTCGTTTTAGAGTGGATTCAACGCAGCAGGGTTCACGGTTTGGATGTCCAACATTGGCGACCCGCCTATCGTTATGGCATGTATATGCTGGTTTATTTGTTGGTGTTTTTTATGGCTGTTTACCCAGCCAATCAATTTATATATTTTCAGTTTTGATGAAATGGTTCTTGTATAAGCTGTTGGTATTTGGGGCAATTGCGTTGTTGACGCATGTGATTGCTGGGTATCACATGAATGGGGATACGGACACCAATTATTTGCGGTTTACCCCTCAGGAGAATACAGGATTAATCTTGGGCACGTCAAGAGCAGCGCAAGCAATTTGCCCTGGTGATTTAGATGTTCATCCAGGTTTGTTCAATGCATCTTTTTCGATGTATACTTCACCATATGGAGAGGTTTATTTTGAGTACATCAAAAAACAGATGAATAAGCGTGCAAAAGATCAATTTTTTATTTTTTGTGTCGATCCGTGGTCATTGTCTTCATCTATCGACTCTTTAACAGGAGAGGAGATGTTTGTTGAGGAGAATAAGCTCCTTGCAATGACCAGGAGCATAAGTTTTCCCAATTGGGAGTTTATGATTGAGCAATGTGCTTATGGCTGGGGAAACATCATCAGGGAGCATTATCGCCCCACGTCCAGTATGTTTTTACATAGCAATGGTTGGTTGGAGGTGAATAGGCTGTATGATGTAGTACGCGTGGAAAAACGCAGAGCCAACAAACTGAAAGGATACAAGAAGGATGTGTTTGTTTCTAATCGACCTTCAGATTATCGCAAGAGGGAGTTGAGGAGGATGTTGCAGGACATGAAAGGATATGGAAAGGTGATGATGGTAAGGATTCCTGTACACCCAGATTTTTTTGATTTGGAACAAGCGTTTTGGCCCAGTTTTGAAAATGAGATGAAACAATTGGCGAACGAGGAAGGGGTATTTTTTTGGAGCCCTAAGGAGTTGAACTCAGAATTGCCTTTTAATGACGGGCACCACATGAATAAAGAGGGAAGCCATCGGTTTAGCGGGTTGTTGAATGCAAAGGTGGATTCATTGAAAAAGCAGAGCTAGCGGGTAACAAGCCATTTTATGAATGGTGATTTCATGGATTGGACGAAGAGACTTACTTTATAGAAAAAGATATTTGTCTACAAAAAAAAGTAGGGTTGTATAAATTATTCTAAGTTTCGTTATATTAGCTAAAATTTAATAGGAATGAGAAATTTTATACTCTTTTTACTAGGCCTTTGTATATGTCAAAATATCAATAGCCAGGTGCTTTTGCAAGAAAACTTCCAAACTTCAGGAGCTGTTCCAACGGTTTTGCCTGCTGGATGGTTTACCAATTTGGTGTTTCAAAATCAAACTTTTAATGAGGGCCCTGCATTTAGCGTTCACAACAGCGCTTCAGCTAACAATGGGGGGTATTGGCCTGTTCCAGAGTTGAGTATAGGTAATCACTTTGCAGGGGTTAATGATGATGGTGAGCCTTGTGATTGTGATAATATTGACGCTTGGTTACAAACACCAGGTTTTGAACTTACCCAATACAGCTATGAGGAGGTATGGGGAATCATCAATTATTCACCAGTTGTGGATACTTGGATTGATTCTCAATTTTTAGGTGATGGTCCTGAGATTATTTCAGAGTTTTATGGAACCCCAGGGTTACAGTGGGACAGCATTTATGTTGGATTTGACGTTTCACCAAATGGTCTTCCTGTAAACGTTGATATTCTTGGGAACTTCTTTCAATTGTATGAGCCTGGCTATATCAATTTGTCGGCCTTGGGAATTACGGATTATATGTACATTTATTTATGGACAGGCAATGGCGAGTTGATGCAAAATGTTTTTGCAGAGGTTTATGGAATTTATGAGACAGGAGAAATACTCACAGACACAATACCGGCAAATCCAGGAGATTTAGGAGCAGAAGTGGTGGATTTAATCGCTACACAAGTTGCAGACAATTATACCCTCAGCTTCAATTATTATCACGATGCAAATTATGGTGGCGGTGATGCAACCGTTCAAGTTTCTGCTGATGGAGGAATCACTTGGAATATCTTAGATATATTGTCGATAGACCAGGACGTGTGGCAAACAAAAATTGTATCATTGAGTGCGTATTTGGGTCAATACGTCATGATTCGTTTTCAATGGTCAGATAATGGTGCGTGGGCATCGGGATTTGCAGTAGATAATGTAGTGGTCAGAGAGGGTTTAATGAATGATTTAATAGCAATCAAAGCAAAGGCTTCGGATTGGAACAGTTCTACTTTTGGGTTTGGATACTGGGAATACTCTCAAGTACCCCTTACTCAAGCAAGTCCAA
>CANGVU010000058.1 GCA_947457325.1 Flavobacteriales bacterium
AAAATGCGACGACAGAACCTATGGCCATGTCGGCGCATGAGTTGGGCAAGTCAAACGTAAGGACGTTGGTCTCCGTGCCATCTGCAATGCGGTACAATATGGTTCCCCACCAAGCGTTTTGTCCGTCATTAGTACCATCGCTACGAATGAGTCCACCTGAAACCAGGTTCCAGCCCGTCGCGGTCACATTACTTAATCCACCATTGTCATTGTCTGTTTCATTTTGGACAATGTTGGCAATCATAATATCTCCGGCAATAACTCCGGAAGGTCTACCAATTGTAAGTGTACCGATATTCGTACCCGAATTTACATTTGAGGTAGCCGTCCCCCGCTGCGCGATTTGCGCATTCAGCAGCCCGGTAAAGCCGCCCAACAAAAACATCAACGCTAACAAACGTTGAAACACCAATCTTTTGGTTAACAAAAGCTTTTTTCTCATACTCGGTGGAGTTTAATTAATAAATATTTATGTCCTCTTACGCACATGAGTGACTATGGTTACATTTCTAAGTGTTAAAATTCATAACTCAATGTAAAACAGCATTTTTTCGCTGAGCACTTCGATTGTTGAAACAAGATTTTGTTCCATTAAGAATTTGTAGGTGCGCAAAAATAGGTATATAAAAATGATAATCCTCACTTATTGTGTTAAGTTAAATTAAAACAATGAACATCTATTTGTGAATACAACTTTCATTTTTTCTCACTTTCAACAAAGCTTACTTTTGCACCATGCAACAAGAAGATAAACTGAAACTGGTCATCTCACATGCCAAGGAGTATGGCTTTGTTTTTCCATCATCCGAAATTTATGATGGACTCAGTGCCGCCTATGACTACGGTCAATTGGGGGTAGAACTAAAAAACAACATCAAAAATTACTGGTGGACCGCCATGACCCGCATGCACCAAAACATCGTGGGTTTGGACTCCTCCATCTTTATGCACCCCACCACCTGGAAAGCCAGTGGTCACGTGGATGCCTTCAACGATCCCCTCATCGACAACAAAGACAGCAAAAAGCGCTACCGTGCTGATGTCCTCTTGGAAGACTACATGGCCAAGTCTGAAGCCAAAATCCAAAAGGAAATCGATAAAGCCAAAAACAAATTCGGTGACGCCTTTAACGAAGAACAATTCCGCGCCACCAATCCCAATGTCTTGCGCAGCCAAGCCAAAATTGATGACGTGCAGTCCAAAATGAAGGCTGCATTGGAGTCTTCTGATTTGATTGCCCTCAAAAATCTCATCGACGAGTGCGAGATTGCTTGTCCTGAATCGGGTTCTAGAAACTGGACGGAAGTACGTCAATTCAATTTGATGTTCAAAACAGAATTGGGCGCTGTATCCGGCGATGCCGGTATCATTTACCTGCGACCTGAAACCGCGCAAGGCATTTTTGTCAACTTCCTCAACGTGCAGAAAACGGGCCGCATGAAATTGCCCTTTGGTATTGCCCAAATTGGAAAAGCTTTCCGCAATGAAATCATTGCCCGTCAGTTCATTTTCCGCATGCGTGAATTTGAACAAATGGAAATGCAGTTCTTCTGCAAACCAGGCACAGAGATGGAATGGTACAACTATTGGAAAAACGCCCGCATCGCTTGGCACAATGCTTTGGGAATGGGCGAAGAGAATTACAAATTCCATGATCACTTAAAGTTGGCCCACTACGCCAATGCAGCATGTGACATTGAGTTCAATTTCCCAATGGGATTCAAAGAATTGGAAGGCATTCATAGCCGCACGGATTTCGATTTGAGCAAGCATGAAGAATTCTCCGGCAAAAAATTGCGCTACTTTGATCCCGAAACCAACGAGAGTTTTGTGCCTTATGTAGTGGAAACCTCAATCGGTTTGGACCGCATGTTCTTGGCTGTATTGAGCAATGCTTACCGCACAGAAATGGTTCCTGGAAAAGAAGGTGAGGAAGGAGCAGAGCGTACTGTACTTTCCATACATCCTGCCTTGGCTCCCGTGAAAGTGGCCATTTTGCCTTTGGTTAAAAAAGATGGATTGCCCGAAAAAGCCAAAGAAATTGTTGACCTTTTGAAATACGATTTCAATTTGCAATACGATGATAAAGATGCTGTAGGTAGAAGATACCGTAGACAAGACAGCATCGGAACGCCATATTGCATCACCGTTGACAACCAAACTTTGGAAGACAACACCGTGACCATCCGTGACCGCGACACAATGTTGCAAGAGCGTGTGGCCATTGATGCCTTGCATGGAATCATTGCGCAAAAGGTTAGCTTATCTCGTCTACTAAATCAAGGTTAATCAAATATTGCTCAGCCTTATCAATGAATGCCCGTTGCTTTGCTTCGGGCATTTTTTCTAATGTTCTTACCATCATGGACAAACGGGGATTGGACAAAAAGAAACTCCTGTGCTGAAAGATGAATCGCCAGAACAAAGCATCCCAGATTTCGCTCCAGGCACCTTTGGGATAATGGGACATCTTGTGAATGTAATTGGAGCCGCTGATGTAAGGCTTGGTGCTCATGATTCCGCCATCTGCATACTGCGACATGCCATAGACATTGGGCACCATCACCCAATCATAGGCATCAATGAACAAGGCCATGAACCAAGCATGAACCTCATCGGGATCAAACTCGCACAAGCACATAAAATTGCCCAAGACCATCAATCGCTCGATGTGATGGGCGTAGCCGGTCTGCTGAATCTTTTGAATCACATCGTCCACCGGAGGAATCCCAGTTGTTCCCTGCCACCATGATGCTGGTATTTTTCGTTTGAATTGCCAAAAGTTTTTGGTCCGCTCCTCTCTCCCTTTGATCACATAGATCGCACGGATGTACTCGCGCCAGCCCAAAACCTGACGAATAAATCCTTCCACCGCATTCAAAGGCAAGTGCGGATTTTTGTTATAAAAGTCAATAACCGCTTGACACACTTCGTGCGGACTGAGCAGACCAATGTTCAAGGCTGGGGTGAGTATGCTGTGATAAACCCAGGATTGTTTTCCATCGATGGCATCTTGGTATTCGCCGTAATGCGCCAATCGATTTTCCACAAAATCCTGCAGCACCTGCAGAGCATCTTTCCGGTGAATGGGGAAATAAAAGGTTTTCACTTCTCCGAAGGCTTGAGGAAAATGTTGGGCCACGTATTCCTTGGCTTCTGCTACGTATTCATCTTCCGAAGGAAACCAAGGCAAAGGGGCCACATGGCCTTTGGGCAATTTTTTTCTGTTCTCAGCGTCCAGCGACCAAGCCCCTCCCAAAGGCTCTTCACCAGCCATCAACCAACCGGTCTTCTTGCGTTGCTGCTTATAGAAATCAAACAATAAAAAGCGCTTCTTCTTTCCAAAAATCTCCATCACTTCCGCATGACCCAAAAAGAAATTCGGGGTGTCTAAAATGGTCAACCCCTTGCAAGCTGCGCGAATTGCTCTCTCCAAGTAATCATCCACCACATTGTAAATGGTAACCGTTTCCTCTGTTGAACTAAAAAACAACTCCGGTTCGCTCGAATCAAAATTCCAGTAGGTTACCATTTTGCCTGCGGCTCGCAATGCATCCGCATAGGCCTTCATGGATGCGCGGTGCAGCACCAACTTCTGTCGATGAAAAGGGTATTGAGAAAAATAAAGGGGATGTTCCCAGAGAACAATTTCTTGTTCCTCAGGAAAAGGATAAAAAAGCTGATGGGGAAATAACAAATGCATAGCTGAACAACAATCCGATGGGATTGAAGTTCAGCCTGCAATAATTTCTTGGATTAACCTTTGAGGTTAGCCGCCATGTACTCGCGGTTCATGCGAGCAATGTTCTCGATGCTGATGCTCTTGGGGCATTGTACTTCGCAAGCTCCAATGTTTGAGCAATTTCCAAAACCTTCCTCGTCCATTTGCTTGACCATGTTTTCTACACGATCAAAACGCTCAGGATGTCCTTGTGGCAACAAAGCAAACTGAGAAACTTTGGCACCCACAAACAACATGGCGGAACCATTGGGGCAAGAGGCTACACAAGCACCACAACCGATACATGTAGCGGCATCAAAAGCCTTGTCTGCGTCAGCCTTTGGAACGGGAATCGCATTAGCATCCAATGTTCTTCCTGAAGTATTTACAGAAACAAAACCTCCGGCTTGTTGAATGCGATCAAAAGCGGAACGGTCTACCATCAAATCTTTGACGACAGGGAAACCAGCGCTTCTCCATGGCTCAATGTAAATGGTATCGCCATCTTTGAAAGAGCGCATGTGCAATTGGCAGGTTGTTACACCACGATTGGGACCATGGGCCTCACCGTTGATGAACATGGAGCACATTCCACAAATTCCTTCACGACAGTCATGGTCAAACGTCACGGGATCTTCTCCCTTGCGAATCAACTCATCGTTGAGTACATCCATCATCTCCAAGAAGCTCATGTCTGGAGAGACGTTACCCAATTTGTATTCTGTCATTTGACCCTGAGCCTCTGCGTTGGCTTGGCGCCATACTTTTAATGTCAAATTCATTCCGTTTTCCATGTTGTTATTTATAACTACGTGATTGTACTTTAATGTTGTCATACACCAATGGCTCCTTGTTCAAGATTGGTGCGGATGGATTGCCTGTGAACTCCCATGCAGCAACGTAATTGTATACGTCATCCACACGCAAGGCTTCTCCTTCTTCTGTTTGGTATTCCTCACGGAAGTGACCTCCGCAAGATTCATTTCTTTCCAAAGCGTCCTTGCACATCAACTCTCCCAAATCGATAAAGTCTGCTACACGCATTGCTTTTTCCAATTCAGGATTCATGCCGTTTTGAACACCTGGGATGCGGACGTTCTTGAAGAAATCCTCTCTGATTTTTTGAATTTCGCTGATGGCGAATTTCAATCCTTCTTCGCTTCTGGCCATGCCACAATAGTCCCAAATGATTTTTCCCAATTTCCTGTGGAAATGGTCGACAGGAACAGTTCCGTTGTTGTTGAACAAAGATTCAATTTGCTTGCGCACGTTGTCTTCTGCAGCAACAAACTCTGGAGCATCGGTTGAGATTTTTCCAGTACTGATTTCATCGGCCAAATAGTTTCCGATGGTGTAAGGAAGTACAAAATATCCATCGGCCAAACCTTGCATCAAAGCGGATGCACCGAGGCGATTGGCGCCGTGGTCTGAGAAGTTGGCCTCTCCACAAGCGTAGCAACCTTTGATAGTAGTCATCAATTCATAATCAACCCACAATCCACCCATTGTATAGTGAACCGCTGGATAAATCATCATGGGTGTCTCATATGGATTCTCAGCAACAATTTGCTCATACATCTGGAACAAGTTGCCGTATTTCTGCTCAACTACTTTCTTACCCATGGCAATAATCTCATCGTGGGTAGCATTGTGCAAGCCTTTAACGGTAGCTTGTTGTTTTCCATAACGCTCAAATGAACTGGCAAAATCCAAATAAACGGCTTCACCTGTAGCATTTACTCCAAATCCTGCATCACACCTCTCCTTGGCCGCACGCGACGCAACGTCACGGGGAACCAAGTTTCCGAAAGCTGGATAACGGCGCTCCAAATAATAGTCGCGGCGATCTTCAGCAAGATCCGTTGGTTTTAATTTCTTGGCACGAATGGCCTCTGCATCTTCTTTGAATTTGGGTACCCAAATGCGACCATCATTCCTCAACGACTCTGACATCAAAGTCAATTTGGATTGGTGGTCTCCACTCACGGGAATGCAAGTGGGGTGAATTTGTGTGAAGCAAGGATTGGCCATTAAGGCACCGCGCTTGTGCGCTCTCCATGCTGCAGTGACATTGGAACCCATGGCATTGGTGGACAAGAAGAAAACGTTTCCGTATCCTCCGGTGCACAATACGACAGCATGCGCTGAGTGGCGCTCAATGGCTCCAGTCACCAAATTGCGGGCAATGATGCCGCGCGCTTTGCCATCTATGACAACCACATCCAACATCTCATGACGGTTCAACATGGTTACATTTCCTTTTCCCACCTGACGGCTCAAAGCTGAGTATGCACCCAACAACAATTGCTGTCCTGTTTGTCCTTTGGCGTAGAAAGTACGAGAAACCTGCGTACCACCGAATGAACGGTTGTCCAATAAACCACCGTAATCGCGGGCAAAAGGAACACCTTGGGCCACGCACTGATCGATGATGTTCGCGCTCACTTCCGCCAAACGGTATACGTTGGCTTCACGTGCACGGTAGTCACCTCCTTTGATTGTATCATAAAACAAACGATAAGTAGAGTCACCATCGTTCATGTAATTCTTGGCTGCGTTGATTCCACCTTGTGCCGCAATCGAGTGCGCGCGACGAGGAGAATCTTGGAAACACAAAGCCTTCACTTTGTATCCCATCTCTGCCAATGAAGCTGCTGCAGAAGCACCAGCCAAACCTGTTCCGACAACAATGACATCAATGTTGCGCTTGTTGGCAGGATTCACCAAACGAGCTGTGTTTTTGTACTTGGTCCACTTCTGATCGAGTGGTCCATCTGGAATTTTATTGATGAGTTCCATGGTCAATTTTTTAATGTACAAGTTGTAAATACATGGCTACTGGCATTGATGCAAACAATGCACTGATGAACACCGAGAAAGCATCTCCGCTAAAGGCAATGACTTGACCGTATTGTCCTTGGTTCCAACCCAAAGATTGGAAAGCACTTCTAAAGCCGTGCAACAAATGCCAGAACAATGAGAAGCAGCCCAACAAATAAACAATCACCACCCACAATTCAGAAAATACCAATCGCATTTCTGAGTAAAGATTTTCCATCCAAACACCATTGACAAACACGTGCTTTTCACCTGTCAAACCTGTGATGCGCGTCTTTAACCAAAAATCTTTCAAGTGAATGATCAAGAAAAACAAAATCAAAGTGCCCAAAATGGCCATGCTGCGAGAATACCACTTGCTGCTGGCGTTGGGCTTTTCATAAGCATAGGCTACTGGACGCGCTGCGCGATTTTGAAAGAACAAAACCAATCCGTCCACAATGTGGAGAATCAATCCTGCAAACAATCCAATTTCCATAGTACGCACTATCAAATTGGTACCCATAAAATGGCCCCATTCATTAAACGTCTTTCCTCCATCATTGAAGAAAATCATTGCGTTAATTGCCGCATGCACTACCAAGAAAGAAATCAAGAACAAGCCCGTGGCTGCCATGGTGTATTTCTTGGTTAACGAAGATTTAAATATTCCTTTTGCCATAATCTTTTTATTCGGCACGAAAATAACA
>CANGVU010000059.1 GCA_947457325.1 Flavobacteriales bacterium
TAAAATGTCTTTTCCAGTTGATAAATTGCCACATGTAGGAACAACTATTTTTTCCGTCATGTCGCAGTTGGCCGCAGAACACAAGGCCATCAATTTGGGACAAGGCTTCCCAACTTTTCCGGTTGATCCTTCGTTGATTGATCTGGTCACCAAAGCCATGAAGGATGGTCACAATCAGTACGCTCCCATGCCTGGTATTCCTCTTTTAAGACAACGCGTCGTGGAGAAATTAATGCGGAGAAATGGCGTGCATTATGATTGGCAAAGCGAGATTACCATAACAGCAGGCGCTTCTCAAGCTCTTTTTACGGCAATCGGGTCATTGATTCAGAAGGGCGATGAAGTGGTCTTGTTTGGCCCGGCTTATGATTGTTACGCGCCAGCTATAGCATTGAATGGAGGTATAGTGAAATGGGTGGATTTGCATTATCCTGATTTTTCTTTGGACCAGACAGCTCTTCAAGCTGCCATTACATCCCGCACCAAGTTGATCATTCTGAACAATCCCCACAATCCAAGTGGGAAAGTGTGGAAAAAGGAAGAGTTGGATGTAATAGCAAATGTTGTTTTAGAAAATAATCTTTTTTTAATCTCGGACGAGGTATACGAGCACATTGTGTTTGATGGTCAAGTTCATTTTAGCATGATGGATTATCCTGAATTGCGAGAGCGTATGCTGTTGACATTTTCATTTGGAAAGACCTTTCATGCAACGGGCTGGAAGTTGGGATATGCTATAAGTCCTAAGGATTGGATGACGTCCTTCCGAAAGCAACATCAGTGCAATGTTTTAACTTGTAATACGGCATTTCAATATGCCATCGCTGAATACATGAGTGATGTTACATTGTATGATGCCATTTCACCCATGTACCAAGCCAAACGTGATTTGTTATTGTCGCATATGCATCATCCACTATTGGAGATGATGCCAACAGCAGGGACCTATTTTCAATTGATGCGGTTTAAAGGAGATTCAAATTTGAGTGATACGCAGTTGGCTGAAGAATGGGTTGCGAATCAAGGAGTGGCTTTGATTCCAACTTCAGTTTTTTATAATGACTTTTCTGACAATAGGGTATTCAGAATCTGCTTTGCAAAGGAGAATGAAGAGCTCATTGCGGCTGCTGAAAAGTTGAAATCGTTGTATTGATAATTTGATTTTTTATTTTTTGTCAATCGCTAGAAAGGTGTATTTTTGCACTAAATAAGCTATTTAGAAAAATTCTAAATAAGAAATGACATGATTAAAGTATCAGAAAGTGCAAAAATGCAAGTGGCCAAATTAATGGCTGATGAGAACCATCCTGCGAATTCATTTGTAAGAGTGGGGGTAGAAGGTGGTGGTTGCAGTGGTTTGATGTATCAATTAAAATTTGATCATGAAATGCAGGAAGGTGATCAGGTTTTTGAAGACAACGGAGTGAAGGTTGTGGTGGATCGTAAGAGTTTTCTTTATTTGATTGGAACTGAGTTGGAGTACACCGGAGGTTTGAACGGTAAAGGTTTTGTTTTTAATAACCCCAATGCCTCTAGAACCTGTGGTTGCGGAGAAAGTTTTTCAATTTAAGCCATGGAAATATTAGATGAAATAACAGGAAAAGATTACGAGTTTGGTTTTACAACCAACATCGAATCTGAGAAAATTCCAGCAGGGCTGAATGAGGAAATCATCAGGGTGATTTCTGCCAAAAAAAATGAGCCATCCTGGTTGTTGGATTGGAGATTGGAAGCTTTTAAAATTTGGCAAGGAATGAATGAGCCTGAGTGGGCTCATGTTCATTATACCAAACCGGACTTTCAGGCCATATCTTATTACTCTGCACCCAAGTCTAAACCCAAGTACAATAGCCTAGATGAGATAGATCCTGAAATGCGCAAGACCATGGATCGCTTGGGCATTTCCATGGATGAACAAAAGCGTTTGAATGGAATAGCGGTGGATTTTGTCATGGACAGTGTTTCTGTTGCAACATCATTCAAAGAGAAGTTGGCAGAGTTGGGCATTATCTTTTGCTCCATATCGGAAGCGGTTCAAGAACATGGAGATTTGGTTAGAAAATATTTGGGAACAGTAGTTCCAAGAACAGATAATTTTTATGCAGCTTTAAATTCTGCGGTCTTCACAGATGGTTCCTTTTGTTATATTCCAAAGGGAGTAAGATGCCCCATGGAATTATCTACATATTTCCGAATCAATGAAGCGGGAACTGGTCAGTTTGAAAGGACTTTGTTGATAGCGGATGAGGAGAGTTATGTGAGTTATTTGGAAGGTTGTACTGCACCACAACGCGACGAGAATCAATTGCACGCAGCAGTAGTGGAATTGGTAGCCATGGAAAAGGCAGAGATCAAATACAGTACAGTTCAGAATTGGTATCCTGGAGATAAAGACGGAAATGGAGGAGTGTTCAATTTTGTTACCAAAAGAGGGCTTTGCGATGGGTACAAATCAAAAATTTCTTGGACACAAGTAGAGACAGGTTCAGCGGTGACATGGAAGTATCCCAGTTGTATTTTAAAAGGTGACTATAGTGTTGGTGAATTTTATTCAGTTGCTGTAACCAACCATTTTCAGCAAGCGGATACAGGAACCAAAATGATTCACATAGGCAGAAATACCCATAGCACAATCATTTCAAAAGGAATTAGCGCTGGCCATAGCAACAACAGTTATCGCGGATTGGTGCAAATCAATTCCAGTGCGAAAAATGCTAGAAATTTTTCGCAATGTGATTCTTTGTTGATGACGGATACCAGTGGAGCGCATACATTCCCTTACATTGAAGTAAATAATTCTTCAGCTCAAGTGGAGCATGAAGCCACTACTTCCAAGATAGGTGAAGATCAAATTTTTTATTGTTTGCAACGTGGCTTGGATGAAGAACAAGCAATCAGCATGATTGTGAATGGATACGCAAAAGAAGTATTGAATAAACTTCCAATGGAGTTTGCAGTAGAAGCACAGAAACTATTGGCCATCTCTTTAGAGGGAAGTGTAGGATAAAAAAAGACGTTATGATTGAAATCAAAGACTTAAAAGCTTCCATTGGGGAGAAAGAAATTTTAAAAGGTTTGAACTTGGTTGTCAAGCCAGGTGAAATACATGCCATCATGGGACCCAATGGTTCAGGTAAATCTACTTTGGCTTCCGTTTTGGCAGGTCGCGAAGATTATGAAGTGACAGGCGGAGAGGTTGTCTTTAATGGCAAGAATTTATTGGAAATGGCTCCAGAAGAAAGAGCGCGTGAAGGACTTTTTTTGGCCTTCCAATATCCCGTTGAGATACCAGGGGTTTCCAATATGAACTTTCTAAAAGCAGCTGTTGGTGAGGTGAGAAAGCACAGAGGGGAGGAGGCATTGTCTGCAAAAGATTTTTTGGCATTGGTCAAAGAGAAATCAGCACTGGTTGAATTGGATGGTCAGTTGGCACACAGGGCGGTGAATGAAGGATTCAGTGGTGGAGAGAAAAAGAGAAACGAAGTTTTTCAAATGGCGATGTTGGAGCCTAAGTTGGCCATATTAGATGAAACAGATTCTGGGTTGGACATTGATGCATTGCGCATTGTTGCGCAAGGTGTAAATGCCATGCGTTCACCTGAGCGCTCTTTTATTGTCATTACACACTATCAGCGCTTGTTGGATTATATCGTTCCTGATGTTGTCCACGTTTTATACAAAGGACGTATCGTGAAAACTGGAACCAAGGAATTGGCTTTGGAGTTGGAGGAGAAAGGTTATGATTGGATCAAAGAAACCGTTGCGTAATGGAACGAGTGTTGAATCATTCTATTCAAAAGTGGTTGGATGCCACGTTGGCTTTTGATACAATCAGGCATCAAAATCATGATGCTGTTTTAGCGTCAATGGAATCTTTGGAATTTCCGCACTCTAAAATGGAGGACTGGAAATATACCAGAACCCAGAAACTGAATCAAGGACAATGGGTTTTGCAAAGATCTGAGGTCATCTCTGACCCTGAATTTCAAGCGGTGTCATCTGTTCAAACGCAAATGCGTTCAGGTTTTTTTGGTTGTCTTAATCAAGTTGCGCCAACTGAGGCTTTTTCATTGGACATCGCGCCAAATGAAAGCTTTGACGAGCCATTTCATTTTGTTATTAAAAGCAATGAGGATTGGGCATGGACGCAGCCTTCCTTTGAGTTAACGTTGGGTGAGCATGCATGCGCCAAAGTTGTTTTGCATTTTATTGGAAAACACAATGGTTTTTGTAACGCGCTGTTGGATGTCACCATGATGGAGGGCAGTCATTTGGATTTGGATATTATTCAGGACAATGATGATTCCTTTTTTCAAATATTGGACATCAGAGTAGATGAGGCGAGCAAATCGCATTGTAATGTTCTAACCCATACATTGAATGGAGGGTGGACAAGAAACAACTTGTGGATGAGTTTGAATGGTGAGCATGCCCATGCAGCACTTTCAGGATTTTACCTGCCTCAAGATGGTCAATTGGTGGATAACCATACAGTGGTGGATCATCGTGTTCCAAATTGTACATCCAATGAATTGTACAAAGGGGTATTGTATGACAAGTCAAAAGGAGTGTTCAATGGAAAGGTTTTTGTGAGGAAGGATGCGCAGAAGACAGAGGCATATCAGAGCAATAAGAATATCATGATGAGCGATGATGCAACAATGGACTCTAAGCCTGAGTTGGAGATTTATGCTGATGATGTCCGATGCAGCCATGGTTCAACAACAGGTCAATTTGATGAAGAAGCTTTGTTCTATTTAAGAGCAAGAGGATTAAGTGCGCTGGGGGCAAAACAATTGTTGGTTTCAGCCTATGTGAATGAGGTGATTAATCGTTCCAATAATGCTGAAGTGGTGACTTTTGTGAAGCAAGAGTTGTCTGCAAGAGGCCGTATCATTGCTGATGAAGTATGAGCGTCGGTTCTGACATAGCGGATATCCGAAAAGAGTTTACTATACTGCATCAGCGTGTGAGGGGAAATGACTTGGTATATTTTGATAACGCGGCCACTACTCAAAAGCCTGATGTAGTCATTAGCAGTATCGTTGAGTACTATCAGCAGTACAATTCCAATGTGCATCGCGGAGCGCATTATATGGCCAACTTGGCCACGGGAAGAATGGAAGAAGCCAGACAGACCATTCAATCCTTTGTCAACGCTGTTGCAACAGAGGAAATAATATTTACACAAGGGACTACTGATGGAATCAATTTGGTTGCTCAAGCATGGGGAAACGTCTTTTTAAATGAAGGAGACGAAATTCTAATAGCGGCATCGGAGCATCATGCCAATATAGTTCCATGGCAGTTGTTGTGTCAAAGAACAAAAGCAGTACTGAGGATAATCCCTCTCAATGAAGATTGTTCTTGGGTTGAGGACTATGGGAGTTTGTTGACCAATAAAACAAAGTTAGTAGCAGTGGGATGGGTTAGCAATGCCACAGGTGTGGTTCACCCTGTGAAGGAGATGATACAAAAAGCGCATGCTGTAGGAGCTAAAGTATTGATTGATGCAGCTCAGGCTGTGAGTCATTTTCCAATTGATGTTCAAGATCTGAATTGCGATTGGTTGGTGTTTTCTGGGCACAAGATTTTTGGTCCGACAGGAATAGGTGTGTTGTATGGAAAGTCAGCGTTGTTGAATGCCATGGATGTTTATCGCGCAGGCGGCGAGATGATTGACAAGGTTAGTTTTTCTGGAACTACGTTTAATCAATTGCCTTTTAAATTTGAAGCGGGAACACCCCACATTGAGGGAATCATTGCAATGGCTGAAGGGATAAGGTGGTGGAACAATCTGGGATGGGACTTAATCAATCAAATTGAGAAGAGCCAGCAACAATGGATGTCTGAAGTGATTTTGAATTTTCCCGAGATGCGCTGGATAGGTATACATCCAAACAGGGTAGCGCTTTATTCTTTTGTACACGAAACCATTCACCCATCTGACATTGGTTCATTGCTAGATCAACAAGGCATTGCCATTAGAACAGGACATCACTGCACTCAACCATTATGGGATTCATTGGGATTGAATGGATCAGCTCGTGCATCGTTAACGGTATACAATAGTGAAGATGAGGTAGGGGTTTTTTCTAAGGCTTTGCGTAGATCAATTAAAATGATGGTGTGATGAGTATAGCATCAAAACAGCAGGAAATAGTACAGGAGTTTGCCATGTTTCCTACATGGATGGAGAAGTATGAGTACATTATTGAATTGGGAAAGGATTTGGATACAATGGAAGAATTGGCTAAAACAGAAGATCATTTGATTAAGGGCTGTCAATCCAGAGTTTGGTTAACGGCTCAAAAGAGAGAAGACGGAACATTTCATTTTGCTGCAGACAGTGACGCAATTATCACCAAGGGTATTGTGGCATTGGTTGTTCGTGTATTTGAAGGTGAAAGAGGAGAAGATATTGTTCCAGCACCATTGGATTTTTTGAAAGAAATTGGGTTAATGGAAAATTTATCGCCGTCAAGAAGCAATGGTTTGGCAGCCATGATCAAGCAAATTAAGACTTACGCGTTAATCATGCAATAAGATGGACAAGGAGAAAGTAACAGAGGATATCATCGCCACATTAAAAACCATTTATGATCCAGAGATTCCAGTGGATATCTATGAATTGGGATTGATTTATGGCATTGATTTGAACGATGATGGAGAGGTTAAGATTAGCATGACTTTGACATCTCCTAGTTGTCCAGTTGCTGAGACATTGCCGCCTGAAGTGGAGTCAAAAGTGAAAGAAACCCCAGGAGTGAAAGAATGTAAAGTTGAAATAACTTGGGAACCTTCTTGGGACAAAAGCATGATGTCAGAGGCTGCTCAATTAGAATTAGGATTTTTATAAAATCAGGCGTAAATTTTCACCATGAAATCTTTATGGTTGAAAATTGCTAGTGCTCTCTTACTTTGTCTTCTAGGACAATACTCAATAGCAGGGACAGGATTTAGTGGCAGTCACGCCAGCAATGCATGGACTTTTTATCAGGACGCGGGAGGCAATGGTTTACGGACCATAACTACTTCAATGCTCACATTAAGGGGCAGCAATGCTTTGCAATTCAATTTGATTGAGACTAAAGTTACGATGGTAGCGCCATTATCAGGTAACTATACATTTTCATGGCAACATACTACGCTGGACAATGCCTTATATGAGGATGCTGCTTATTATATCAATAATTTTTATTATCCCATAACGGAGGGCAA